>JBOGZE010000294.1:0-4401 GCA_050697055.1 Solirubrobacterales bacterium | reverse complement strand
ACAAGGCCGCCGACCGGATTCGAAACGTCGCCCTGATCGGCCACCGCGGCAGCGGCAAGACCTCGCTGCACGAGGCGATGCTGTTCGAGGCCGGCGTCGTCAACCGGCTCGGCAAGGTCGAGGAGGGCAGCACCGTCTCCGACTTCGAACCCGATGAGCAGGAGCGCGAGATGTCGATCGGGGCCACCGTCGCCTCGTTCGAGCACGATGGGCGGAAGATCAACCTGATCGACACGCCGGGCGACCCCAGCTTCGTCGCCGACACCGTGGCCGCCCTCCGGGTAGCCGACGCCGCGGTGGTTGTTGTGAACGCGGTAATGGGGGTCGAGGTGCATACCGAGCGCCTCTGGCAGCGCGCCGACAAGGAGGGCCTGGCACGGCTGGTCTTCGTCAACATGCTCGATCGGGAGCGTGCCGACTTCTTCCGGGCGCTGGAGTCGCTGCAGAGCGCCTTCGGCAATCACGTGGTCGCAACCGAGATCCCGATCGGCTCCGAGCACGACGTCAAGGGCGTGATCGACCTGATCGACATGAAGGCGTTCGTCGCCCAGGGCGAGGGGCAGGGGGCTGCCGACGAGCAGGAGATCCCCGAAGAGCTTTGCGAGCCGGCCCAGGAGTACCGCGAGAAGCTGATGGACGAGGTCGCCGAGAACTCCGACGAGTTGATGGAGCGCTATCTGGAGGGTGAGGAGATCGACCACGAGGAGATCGTCACCGTGCTCAAGCAGGGGGTGACCGCGGGCAGGATCTTCCCCGTCACCTGCGGGGTCGCCACCAAGAACCTCGGCACCAGCCGCCTGCTCGAGGCGCTGGTCGAGGATCTGCCCTCGCCGGCGATGCGCGGCTCGGTCACGGCCCTCGACCCCGAGGGCGAGGAGGTCGACATCGCCCCCGACGAGGACGGTGAGCTTGTCGCCTACGTCTTCAAGACGCTCGCCGACCCCTACGCCGGCCGGCTCAACCTCTTCCGCGTCTACAGCGGCGTGCTCAGGGGCGACTCCCAGGTGACCAACGCCAGCCGTCGCGCCAGGGAGCGGATCGGCCAGCTGCTGGTCTCGGAGGGCAAGGAGCACGAGCAGGTGAGCGAGCTGGGCGCCGGCGACATCGGCGCGGTGGCGAAGCTGAAGGAGACCCGCGCCGGAGACGTCCTCGCGAGCAAGGACGCGAAGCTCTCCTTCCCGCCGCTCGACCTGCCCGCGCCGGTGATGGCGTTCGCATTCGAGCCGAAGACGAAGGGCGACGAGGAGAAGGCGGCGAGCGCGATCCGCCGCCTCGAGGAGGAGGACCCGACCCTCGACGTCCACCGCGACCAGCAGACCGGCGAGCAGATCATCGCCGGGCTCACCCAGGTCCACGTCGAGGTGATCGTCGACCGGATGAAGCGCCGCTTCGGCGCCGAGATCCAGCTACACCCGCCGCGGGTGCCCTACCTGGAGACGATCCGGAAGGCCGCCAAGGCCCATGGCCGCTACAAGAAGCAGACCGGGGGCCGCGGCCAGTTCGGCGACTGCCGGATCGAGATGGAGCCCGCCGAGCCCGGCACCGGCTTCGACTTCGTCGACGCGATCAAGGGCGGCGTCATCCCCAAGGGTTTCATCCCCGCGGTCGAGAAGGGGATCGCCGAGGCGATGCAGCACGGGGTGGTCGCCGGCTACCCGGTCAAGGACCTCCGGGTGCGCCTCTACGACGGCTCCCACCACTCGGTGGACTCATCGGAGAACGCCTTCAAGGTGGCGGGCTCGATGGCCTTCAAGCAGGCGATGGAGGATGCGGACCCGGTGCTACTGGAGCCGATCATGCTGCTGACCGTCTCGGTGCCCGAGGATGTCGTTGGCGACGTCGTCGGCGACCTCAACTCGCGCCGCGGGCGGCCGCTGGGGATGGAGGCGAAGGGTTCGGCGACCGAGATCAAGGCGGAGGTGCCGATGGCGGAGGTGCTCGACTACGCGCCCGACCTCCGCGCGATCACAGGTGGCCGCGGCGACTACACGATGGAGTTCGCCCGCCACGAGGAGATCCCGGCTCATCTCGCGCAGCAGGTGATCTCCCAGGCCCGCTCCGAGGAGGAAGTCCGGGCCTAGCGAACGCCGCCGGCCGCGACCGTTACTGCTTCGCCCAGGGGCCTACCCCGGCGACGCGGTCGACGCTGATGTGGGTGACGTAGCCGGGCGGCGGGTTGGGCATCGGTGGGAAGTCGACGTCGGGACCGAGGTAGGTGTGAGCGAGCTCTTGAAGCAGCTCGGGGGCGCCGCCCTCGGTGATCCTGGCGGTGCCGTAGAGGACCAGGTAGTGCTTCAGGCCGAGCTCGCTTACCTCCTCGCCCTCGATCGAGAGCGCCACCCGCGGATCGCGCCGGATGTTCTCTAGCTTGCGGAGGTGCGGCACGCTGCCGATCACGATCTCGTCGCCGTCGAGCCCCACCCAGACGCAGTTGACGTGCGGCGAGCCCTCCTCGTTCAGGGTCACCAGGTGGGCGAGCGCCGCCGACTCGAGTACCTGGCGGGCGCTGTCGGGAAGCTTGGCCACCGACGCAGCCTATCGACGCCCGCTCCTCTGCTCGCTCTCTGGCCGGGGTCTCTCGTTGGTACGGTGGCGCTCGTGCCCGGGGTCAAGCGTCTGGTCGTGAACGTGGACGGCGGGGCAAGGGGCAACCCCGGGCCCGCTGCGATCGCCGCGGTGGCGAGCGACGGGAAGGGGGGGATCCTCGCGGAGCGCAGCGAGCGGATCGGCAGGGCCACCAACAACGTCGCCGAGTACCGGGCCCTGCTGCTCGGGATCGAGCTGGCCCGCGAGCTCGGCGCCGGCGAGGTCGAGTTGGTCGGGGACTCCGAGCTGATCGTCCGCCAGGTGAAGGGCGAGTACAAGGTGAAGCAGGCCGGGCTGAAGCCGCTCCACGCCGAGGTGGGGAAGGCGCTGGCGAGGCTGGAGAGATGGACGATCCGGAGCGTCCCCCGGGAGGAGAACGTGGAGGCCGACCGCCTCGTCAACGAGGTTCTCGACAGCGCCGGGTGAAAACCGCGACCACCGCCGCGGTCTCGAAGGGCACGCCTATACTTTCCGCCTCGCGCGGCTGTAGCTCAGTTGGCTAGAGCGTCTGCTTGCCATGCAGAAGGTCGTGGGTTCGAATCCCATCAGCCGCTTGTGTTCAACCGGTCCGTCGAGTCGCGTCAGATCGCGACAGAGCAGCGTTCTAGCCGCAGTGGTGCGGTTCATCGGATCTCAGGCGGCGGCTCCAGGTGGGCCGAATCGGTGCGGCTGGCGAGCAACTGGTAGCTGACTGGTAGCCGTTCGGCCTTCCGCGGCGTCTTGCTACCACTACCCGTGGCGTGGCGCTTGAATGGGGGCAGTGGCTTTCGTCGCCGGTTGCGTCTACGCTGAGCGCGTGACGACGGCGACGAAGCTCGACAAACTCCGGGACCACCTTGTCGGCAAGAGCGTCGCCGGCACCGCGATTGTTGATGCAAGTCCAGAGATATCCGAGACTCGCGATGGAGAGGATCTGACGCGGGTTTCGCTTGTCCTGACGCCTCCTTCCACGGAGACGTGGGATCTCGAAGTGGTGCACCAGGTCCGCGAGATGGTCGAGACAGAGGCCCGCGCGCTCGAACTACCCAGCACCTTTGTCCGATTTGGTGCTGAGGGCGATGAGGATGTTGGAGATCTCAAGACCTGAGTGCCCAGCTATCCGATAGACCCAGACAAGCTCCTCGAACACGCTGCCAGCTTGGCTGGCGAGGAGGCTGGCCCCGGACGTCCGAGTTACACGAATCACCGTCGTGCGGTCTCAAGCGCGTACTACGCAGCCTTTCATCAGGTCACCGCGCAGGTCGCGCTGCAGCTGTTCCCAGACCGCGAGGCTTTTCAGGTCCAAGCTCGACGCTCGGTGACCCATGAGGCCGTCCGCGTTGTCTGTCAGTGGCTGCAACACCCAGACCAGGCGCCTCAGCACTTGCGATCAATAGCGGATGAGGTCCAACAGGACCAGACAGTCCGTCACGTGGCCTACAGCTTGATCGGTCTGAAGGAGGCTCGAGAGGAGGCCGACTACGACCACACGCGCCCGTTCAACAAGCTGGAAACACTCGCCCTGCTTGAGGATGCACGAGCAACGGTCGATGCGCTCAGGCAAGGAGCTGCACAGCTCGATGCCATGATGGCCCTGATCGCGCTCAAGACGAGTCCGCGCTGACTGCTTCCCTCACGGGCGAGCCTCCATGGCGGATTCTCTGTTGCGCTGGAGCGGACTGACGCCTGTCGCCAGAAAGGCACACTTTGCATGGGAAGGAGCGCCTTTCGAATTGGCGCTCGCTATTCGCTCAAGGGGGGAGCGGTTCCGCCGGGTACGATCGCTTGGACCGCCCACGACGATGAGTTTTCGTCTCGCGATCGGTCACTAACTGT
>JBOGZE010000293.1:0-5433 GCA_050697055.1 Solirubrobacterales bacterium | reverse complement strand
CGACGAGATCCCCAACGACATCACGACCCGAGAAGACGGACAGAGCACGCCGGCGGCCTTCGAGCCGACGCTCGACTACGTCGTGGTGAAGGTGCCGCGGTTCGCCTTCGAGAAGTTCCCCGGCGCCGAGGGGAAGCTCTCCACCCACATGAAGTCGGTGGGGGAGGCCATGGCGATCGGGCGCACATTCCGCGAGTCCTTCGCCAAGGCGATGCGCTCGCGCGAGCTCGACACCGAGCCGGAGATCCCCGCCTCGACCGGCGAGCTCCTCGAGCGCCTCGCGGTTCCCTCATCCGACCGCTTCGACCTGCTGCACGACGGCTTCCGTCGCGGAATCGAGCTGGAGCGGATCTCCGAGGCGACGATGATCGACCCCTGGTTTCTGCGGGAGCTGCGCGCGCTCGCCACCGAGGGCGACGGCACCGAGGGCCTCGAGCGCTCGTACCGGGCGGTCGACACCTGCGCCGCCGAGTTCGAGGCCCGCACCCCCTACTTCTACTCGGCCCACGAGCGGGCCGGGTTCGATGCCGGTGAGGTCGACCGCGGCGAGAGCGGCTCGGTGATGATCCTGGGGTCGGGACCGAACCGGATCGGCCAGGGGATCGAGTTCGACTACTGCTGCGTGCACGCGGCGATGACCGTGCGCGACCTGGAGCGCGACGCGGTGATGGTCAACTGCAACCCGGAGACGGTCTCCACCGACTACGACACCTCCGATCGCCTCTACTTCGAGCCGCTGACGGCGGAGGACGTGCTCGCGGTGGCGGCGGTGGAGCGCCCTGAGGGAGTGATCGTCCAGTTCGGCGGCCAGACCCCGCTGCGGCTTGCAAAGGCGCTGGAGGAGTCGGGTCTGCCGCTGCTGGGGACGCCGGTCGACGCGATTGACCTGGCCGAGGACCGCGGGCGCTTCGGCGCGCTGTTGCGGCGCCTGGAGATCAAGCACCCGCCGTACGGCACCGCCCTCTCGGCCGAGGAGGCGGTGGCGATCTCCGAGGACGTCGGCTTCCCGCTCCTGGTCCGGCCCTCCTACGTGCTCGGTGGCCGGGCGATGGAGATCTGCTACTCGGCCGAGTCGCTCGCCGCCTACCTGGAGGCGAACGTGAAGGCTGACCAGGAACACCCGCTTCTCCTCGACCGCTTCCTCGAGAACGCGATCGAGGTCGATGTCGACGCCCTCGCCGACGGCAGCGATTGCTTTGTCGCCGGAGTTATGCAGCACGTCGAGGAGGCCGGCGTCCATTCCGGAGACTCCGCCTGTGTGCTCCCCCCGATGAGCCTCGGCGAGGAGATGCTCGAGGAGATCCGCGAGACCACCCGGAAGATCGCCCTCGAGCTCGGGGTGGTCGGGCTGATCAACGTCCAGTACGCGGTCGCCGAGGGAGAGCTGTTCGTGATCGAGGCGAACCCGCGCGCGTCGCGGACGATCCCCTTCGTCTCCAAGGCGATCGGGGCGCCGCTTGCGAAGATCGCGTGCCGGCTGATGCTGGGCGAGCCGCTCTCCGCTCAGGAGCTGCCGCGCGACCATCCCGGGCACGTCAGCGTCAAGGAGGCCGTCCTGCCCTTCGCCCGCTTCGCCGGGGCGGACGCGGTGCTCGGCCCCGAGATGCGGAGCACCGGGGAGGTGATGGGCATTGCCGCCGACTTCCCGACCGCTTTCGGCAAGGCCCAGGCCGCCGCCGGGGTCACCCTCCCGAAGGAGGGGACGATCTTCATCAGCGTCACCGATTCCGACAAGCCGGCCGCCACCCAGCTCGCGGTCCACTTCAACGACCTCGGCTTCAAGGTGATCGCCACCGCGGGGACGGCGCAGGCGATCTCGGCGATGGGGGTCCCGGTTGAAGTGATCAAGAAGATCGCCGAGGGCTCGCCCCACGTCGTCGACTGCATCCGCGGCGGCGAAGTGGACCTGGTGATCAATACCCCGACCGGCAGCGGCGCCCGCGCCGACGGCTACGAGATTCGCACCGCCGCCGTCCGCCACGGCATCCCCTGCCTGACGACGATGACCGGTGCCTCCGCCGCCTCGCGGGCGATCTTCGCCCAGAGCCAGGGCGAGGCCCAGGTGCACGCCCTGCAGGAGCTGCACAGATCTACGGCGCGGGCTCCCGCACCTTGAACGAGCGGGTAGCCGCTCCTTTCGGCCGGCGGCTCTGCGATGTCACCCGGAACGTCGAGTCCGGCAGCTACCGGATCTTCTCCGCCCTCGATCCCGCCGGCCCCGAGCCCGCCGCCGGGCAGTTCTACATGCTCGCCGCGGAGTCGGGGTGGGGATCGTCGGAGGATCGCCCCTACCTGGCGCGGGCCTTCTCCGTCGCCGACGCCGAGCGCCGGCCGGGCGGGGTGCGACTCGACTTCCTCGTGGAGGCGGTCGGGCCCGGCACCGAGCGGCTTGCGGACCTCGAGCCGGGGGAGGGCCTCTGGATCACCGGCCCGCTGGGACAGCCCTTCTCCCCGCCCGGAGAGCTCCAGGATCAACGGCCGACACAAGTTCGGCGGCCACAAACACCGCCGCCGGATCTATCGCCGCCGGATATAGCCGGCGCGATTCTGGTCGGGGGCGGGATCGGGATTGCCCCGCTGGCGCTCTGGCGCCGCCGGCTGCTCGACCGGGGCACGCCCGCCCGCGTCCTGCTCGGCTTCCGCGACCGGGAGCACTCCGGCGGCCTCGCGCTCTTCGACTGCTCCGAGATCCGGCTGGCGAGCGATGACGGCCACCGCGGCCATCACGGCTACGTCACCGATCTGCTCGCCGTCCTCCTCGAGGGGGACGAAGCCGGCAGCGCCGCGGTCTACGGGTGCGGCCCGCCGGAGATGCTGGAGGCGGTGCGCCGGCTCTGCGCCGAGCGCGGGGTCGCCTGCGAGCTGGCGATGGAGGCGCCGATGGCCTGCGGATATGGGGCCTGCTTCGGCTGCGCGGTACCCATGGCCGCGGGCGGCTACATGCGGCTCTGCGTCGACGGCCCGGTGGTCCGGGGTGAGCAGATCGAGACGGCGCTGGTACCGGGGTCGGGCCATTGAAAACGGCCGCCACAACCACCGCGGCCGAACCAACCGAGCTGTGCGGTCTGCGGCTGCGCCACCCGATCATCAACGGCTCGGGGACCTTCGATGCGATCGCGGCCCGGCGGGCCTTCGGCGACGCGCTCCTGGACAAGTTTCCGTTCTCGGCCTTCGTCTCGAAGACGATCACCCCCGAGCCGCGCGCCGGCAACCCGCCGCCGCGGCTCTGGGAGACCCCGGGGGGGATGGTCAACTCGATCGGGCTGCCGAACAGGGGGCTGAGCGGATTCCTGGCCGCCGACCTGCCGCAGCTGGCGGAGCTGCCGGTGCCCCTGATCGTCTCGGTGATGGGGACGAGCCACGACGAGTTCGCCCGGCTGCTCGAGGGGGTCGGCGATCGTGACGAGGTGGCGGCGATCGAGCTCAACGTCTCCTGCCCCAACGTCGAGTCAGGGCTGATCGTCGGCGAGTCGCCCGACGAGGCGCGCTCGCTCCTCCAGCGGCTGCGGCCGCTGACGGACAAACCTCTGATCACCAAGCTCACTCCGAACGTCCCCGACCCGGCACCGATCGCGGCCGCCGCCGAGGAGGGAGGAGCCGACGCCGTCTCCCTGATCAACACCCTGCGAGCGCGGCCGCTCGACCCCGAGACCGGCGAGCTCTGGCTCGGGGGAGGAGGCGGGGGTCTCTCGGGGGAGACTGTGCGATCGGTTGCGAGCGCTCAAATTACTTCGGTTTGCAGGGAGATCTCGGCCCCGGTGATCGGCATGGGGGGCGTCGCCGCCGGCCGTGACGCCCTCGAGCTGATCTCGGCGGGGGCGCGGGCGGTTGCCGTCGGCACCGAGAACTTCCGAGATCCGGCCGCCGGATCGAGAGTGGCGGCGGAGTTGGCGGAATCGTTACAGGAGGCCGGAACGGGCTAGCGACAGTTTTTTCTCGCAAACGGGGCAATCCCCTTTTCGAGTCGCTAGGGCGCGGATATACTGCCGCCCCAATGCAGGCCCCTGTCCAGTCCTCCAACGCCGCCCCCGAGAGATCACTGGACCAGAGGATGGAGGCCCTGAAAAGGGCCAACGACATCCGCTCGAAGCGGGCCCAGCTGAAGCGGGACCTGAAGGCGGGCAAGGTGAGGATCCAGACGCTGTTGATGGATCCACCCGAGTACGTCCAGACCGCCAAGGTGATCGACATGCTGATGGCGGTGCCGAAGTACGGGCGGGTGAAGACCAACCGGATCCTCACCAACTGCCGGATCTCCCCGAGCAAGACGATCGGCGGCCTCTCCGAGCGGCAGCGCTCGGAGCTCGTCTCTCATCTGCAGAAGTAACTCGCGGTTTCGGCCGCCACTGAGTTCATGATCTTGGCCTGATGGCGAAGGTCTTCGTGATCACCGGCCCGTCGGGGGTCGGCAAGGGGACGCTGATCGAGAAGCTGCTCGAGCGGATCCCGGAGCTGGAGCTCTCGGTCTCGGCGACCACCCGCGAGCCCCGGCCCGGGGAGGAGGACGGCCGCGACTACCACTTCCTCAGCGAGCCCAACTTCGAGCGCCGGGTGGAGGCCGGCGACTTTCTCGAGCACGCGGCCTACAGCGGCCACCGCTACGGCACCCTTCGCGAAGCGGTCGAGGGCCGGCTTGCCGAGGGCCGCTCGGTGGTCCTCGAGATCGAAGTCCAGGGGGCGCGGCAGGTGCGGGCGGCGATGCCGGAGGCTGTCCTGATCTTCATCGCCCCGCCCGACCCGGCGGCGCTCCGGCGGCGGCTCGAGGGGCGCGGCACCGACAGCGCCGAGGCGATCGAACGGCGGCTCCGCACCGCGGAGCTGGAGTTGGAGGCGCGGCTCGAGTTCCCCCACGTGATCGTGAACGACGATGTGCAGAAAGCCGCCGCTGAGCTGGAGAAGCTCGTCCGGGAGCAGCTGTCCCTATGATGCTCATCCGATGATCAAGCCACGCGTCGACAAGCTTCTCGATCGAACGGACACCCACTACGCCGCGGTGATCGTCGCCGCCAAGCGGGCCCGCCAGATCAACGCCTATTACCACTCCCTCTCCGAGGGCGCCTACGGTGAGTACACGCCGCCGATGGTCGAAGTTCCCAGCGGCAACTACCTGACGATCGCGCTCGAGGAGACGGCGGCGGGCAAGCTCAAGTACGAGTACAAGGCCTAGCCTCGGAGGAGGGCCCATGGCCCGCATCCTGCTTGGAGTCAGCGGAGGGATCGCCGCCTACAAGGCGCTCGAGCTGGCGCGCCTGGCGACCAAGGAGGGCCACGCCGTCCGGGTGCTGATGACCCCGGGGGCCCAGCGGTTCGTCGGCGCCGCCTCCTTCGAGGGGATCGTCGGGGCGCCGGTGCTCAGCGACGAGTTCGAGCGCGACCCCGTTCGCGGCGCCTTCCCTGGTGATCCCGAGCCGGAGCACGATCCGATCGGCCACC
>JBOGZE010000292.1:0-1811 GCA_050697055.1 Solirubrobacterales bacterium | reverse complement strand
CCGGCAGGTGAGCTGCTGGGGCGGTCAGAGGCAACTGCCCACACCACGCGCGCTCCCAAACGGTGATCAGCGCCGTCTCGCACCTGAGTTACATGGATACCCACCTGCGCGAGAAGCAGGGGTGCCGGAGGGCCCTCCTCCTTTCCATGGAGGCTGTCGCACAAACCCCGCTTTTCGGTCCGTTTGCGGCGAGAAGATGGCTTATGCCACAGAACTTCCTCAGCTGCGATCGTGACCAACCGCTGTTGCTGCCGCCGGACCTGTGCGACTGGCTTCCTGAGGACCACCTCGCCTGGTTCGTGATCGAGGCGATTGAGGAGCTCGATCTCGAGCCCTTCTACGCCGCCTACCGCTCCGACGGCCACGGCGCCTCAGCCCACGAGCCGAAGATGATGGTGGGCCTGCTCGCCTACGCCTACTGCGTCGGCGAGCGAAGCTCGCGCGAGATCGAGCGCCGCTGCCGCGAGGACGTCGCCTTCCGGGTGATCTGCGCGAACCAGATCCCCGACCACGCCACCATCGCCCGCTTCCGGGTCCGTCACCAGGAGGCGCTGGCGGACCTCTTCGGCGGGGTGCTCGGCCTCTGCGCCAAGGCCGGGCTGGTCGAGCCGACCGTGCTCGCGGTCGACGGCTCGAAGTTCGAGGCCTCGGCGAGCAATCACGCGACCCGAAGCTACGAGCAGATCGCGGAGGAGATCCTGGCCGAGGCGGGGCGCATCGACGCCGCCGAGGATGAGATCCACGGCGAGGCCCGAGGGGATGAGCTCCCCGAGCAGCTCACCACCCGGCACGGAAGGAAGCAGTGGCTGAGGGAGGCGAAGGAAGAGCTTGAGCGGGAGCGCGCCGCCAAGGCAGAGCCGATCCCCAGGGAGCGCGGAGACCGCCTCGAGCTCTGCCACGAGCGCCTGGTCGAGGACTGGCGCAGCGAATGCCTGGCAAATCGCGCCTACGAGGCCTACCGCGCCCGTGGAGTGATGAAGGACGGGCGCCGCTTCGGCGGCCCGCCGAAGCCCTACGAGCCACCCGCGAAGCCCGAGGGCAAGATCAACCTCACCGACCCCGACTCCAAGAACATGAAGGCCTACCGCGGCTACCTGCAGGGCTACAACGCCCAGACGGTGACCACCGAGCGCCAGATCATCGTCGCCGCCGAGATCGCCCCCGACGGCCTCGACTTCGCCCAGCTCGACCCGATGGTCTCAGCCGCCGAGCGGGAGCTCGAGGGCGCCGGAGTGAAGGCGCGCCCGGAGGTCGTCCTGGCGGACGCCGGCTACTGGTCAAACGAGCACATCGATCGCCTCAGGGAGCGCGGCATCATCCCGCTGGTCGCCGCCGATGCCGAGCGCAGCACCGGGCCGCGAAAGACGCGCCTCGGCGGGCCCTACGACTTCATGCGCAAGGTGCTCCAGAGCGCCAAGGGCAAAGAGCTCTACTTGCGCCGCCAGGTGATGGTCGAGCCCGTCTTCGCCGATATCAAGCAGAACCGGCGCGCGGGGCGCTTCAAACGCAGGGGCCGGGCCGCGGTCCGCTCGGAATGGCGCCTCATCGCCGCCACCCACAACCTGCTGAAGCTCCACCGCAGCGGTTTGGCCCTGGCCGGGGCCTGAGGGCCGACATCAACCAGCTCGCCGGCGGTTCCGCGGAACCGCGTGGCGCCGCTGAGCAGAACCTTTGCGCGACAGCCTCCATGCGAAGCGGTAGCCGTCGAAGCGACGGTCATCTCATGGAACGGCGCGTCGGACGGCCAGCGGCTGTTTTTGCCGCTGCCAGGCACGTTCGGGAGATATTCGCGGAGACGCTTTGTTTCTTCG
>JBOGZE010000291.1:0-6901 GCA_050697055.1 Solirubrobacterales bacterium | reverse complement strand
CTCGCAGAGCGCGCGCTGGTCCCTGTGGTCACCCAGGTACCCCAGCGCAGTGCCGAGGCTTAGGACGGCGTCGAACCGCCCGGTGTCGAACGGGAGGTTCGCGTAGGTGCCGCATACGAACTGCGGCCAGCGCGCGCGCCCGGCTGCTCGCCGCCCCGCCGCGAGTAGCAGCGCGGAGCGGTCGAAGGCGACCACGCGATAACCGGCGCGCGCGAGCGGGAGGGCGTGGCGGCCGTTGCCGCATCCCGCGTCGAGGATGAGCGCGCCCGGCTTGCAGCCGACCAGCCGAGCAGCTGCGAGCGCCTCCTTGGTTGAGGCGGCGTCGGTTCTCTCCGCGCGGACCGTGCGCAGGTACAGCGGATGGTCGAAGAAGCTTTCCGATTCCAGCTCGCCGTCCAGCGCCGTCCGGACGGCGACCTTGTGCCCAGAATCGCGCTCCGGTCGGTCGTCATCGAGGCCGCGGCCGGCCGGGGGCAAGATGCGTCGGAGTTGGGACATCGCCTCAGTCCTGAACGCCCACTGTCGGCTCGAGCGTACGCCTTCGCCGGCCCGTTGTCGATCCGGCAAACCCTCCCAAATTGGAGGTTCTCCGTCTAGGGCGGGAAGTCTTGAACTACGCGCCCAAGTCCCCTGTCGCCTCCTGGAATTGGCTCATGAGCCGACCAAGGGCGTCGCCGGTGTAAGCGTTGACCACGCCCGTCCGATCGACGATCATCCCAGCCCGCGTCTGGATCCGCTCGAACTCCGGGCTGCGCTGAACCTCGTCGAGCTGCTCGCGCTCGCCCCGTACCAGCACAAACCCGGCGAGATCGCCGCCGTGCGGCGCCAGGAACCACGCGTCGAAGCTCTCGATCTTTCCATCCTGCTGCAGCCTGCCGTAGTACTCGATGGACTCGTTGAAGACCTCGACGGCCTTTCGCTCGCGCGCCCTCACGACCTCACCCCATCCGATAAACAGCGCCTCGTCTGCCATTTGGCTCTCCTTGCGCTCGACGTCAGGCCGATCCTACCGACCGAACGGACGATCCAGTTGTCGGTGACTGACAGGGTGTCGCCGGAGGCGCCCGCGCCGTCGCTCGACGCCTTGGGCTTGGACTTCTTCGCCGCCGCCTCGGTCTTATGTTTGGTCGCCATCACGCCTCCTTAAGCCCGCGGATTAGCCTGGATGGAGAACGCAGTCGCAAGCGAGCCGGTATCGCACGATGCCCTTTCTTCAAGTCAATGGAACTCGGCTCCACTACGAGCGCACCGGCGCCGGGGACCCGCTCGTCCTCGTCCACGGGTCCTGGGTCGACTGCCGCGTGTGGGAGGGCGTATTGCCTGCACTCGCTCGTTCCTTCGACGTCGTCTTCTATGACCGCCGTGGCCACAGCCGCAGCTCCTGCCCGCCGGGTCAGGGAAGCGTCCGGGACGATGTCGATGACCTCGCTGCCCTGATCGACCTCCTCGGGCTGACTCCGGCTCACGTCGCCGGAGCCTCGTGGGGAGGCTCGATCACATTGCGCCTGGCCGCCGCGCGCCCCGAGCTCCTGCGAAGCGTGGCGGTTCATGAGCCGCCGCTCTTCGATCTGCTCAAGCGCGAGGCCACCGACTGGCCCGAGCTGGCCGAGCTGCGTGCCCGGCTCAAAGCCGTCGCGACCCGTCTCGAGTCAGGCGACTTGGAGGGCGCGGCCCGGCACTACTTCGATCGGGTGGCCGCAACGAACGGCGGCTGGGCGGGCCTCGACCGTGGGCACCGCCGCATGCTGCTGGCCAACGCTCTGACCTATCTCGATCAATGCCGCGATCCCGAGGCGCTGGACATCGAGCTCGAAGGTTTGACCGCATTCGGTGGGCCGGCGCTCGTCACCTATGGAGACGTCAGGCCGCCTTTGTTCAAGCGCATCGTCGAGCTGCTCGTCGCCGTCATGCCCGGGGCGAGAGCTCAATCGATTCCCGGCACTGCGCACGACCCGCAGGTCACGCACCCCGAGTCCTATGCACGAGCGGTTGAGGACTTCGCGACTGTCGGGGCTCAGCCATGACCGATACGCCGTCCGCCCGGCTGCGGGTGGAGTCGAGATAGACGTGGGCGAGCCGGGCCGCCTGGGGGCGGGCGCTCGCAAGGAGCGGACGCTGAAGCTGTTCGCCGGCCTGCCGCGCCGCTACGACGCCGCCGGCGCCGCCCTTAGCTTCGGCCAGGATCCGCGCTGGCGGAGGGCGATGGTGGCTCGCGTCGGCGCCGGGCCGCGGGACCGCGTGCTCGACGTGGCAACCGGAACCGGCCTGGTCGCCGCAGCCCTTGTCCGCCGCTCCGGCTGCGCGGTCGTGGGGCTGGATCAGAGCCCCGAGATGCTCGCGCGGGCGGAGGGACGGCTGCGCTCCAACCCGCAGCTCGGGGCGCGCATAGAGCTCGTTCGGGGCGAGGCGGAGTCGCTGCCGTTCGCGGACCGCGATTTCGACCATCTGACGTTCACCTACCTGCTGCGTTACCTGGACGATCCGGGGGCGACCCTGCGCGAGTTGGCGCGTGTGGTCAAGCCGGGTGGCCGCATCGCCTCACTCGAGTTCATGCTGCCGCCAAACCGCGTGGCGCGGTCTCTGTGGCGCCTGTACACGCGGGTGGGGCTGCCGACCTTGGGCCGGCTGATCTCGCGCGACTGGCAGGAGGTGGGCCGGTTCCTGGGACCGAGCATCACAGACCTCTACCAGCGTCTGCCGCTGGAGCGTCAGCTGGAGCTGTGGCGGGCGGCGGGAATCGCCTCGGTGGAGGCGAAGGTGATGAGCCTCGGTGGCGGGGTCGTGATCTGGGGGACGCGCGGTGAGTGAGCGCGGCGCCCCCGCTGGCGCCGCTGAGAGGGGCTTGCGCCGCCCAGCCTTCTACGCCCTGCGGCCGGGGGGGTGGCGGGATCTGGTCACGGTGCTCCATCCGCCCTACACGGCGTGGCACCTGTCCTACGTGGCGCTCGGCGCCGCGGCGGCGCCGCAAGTCCACGCCGACCGGCTGCTGGCCGCGCTCGCGGCCTTCTTCCTCGCCGTGGGCGTCGCCGCCCACGCCTTGGACGAGCTCAACGGGCGCCCCCTGAAGACCCGGCTGTCCGATCGCTCCTTGATCGCGCTCGCGTCCATCGGGCTCGCCGGCGCGGTCGGGATCGGCGTCGCCGGCCTCATCATCGTCTCGGCCAGCCTGGCGCCGTTCGTTGCCGCGGGCGCCTTCCTGGTCGTCGCCTACAACCTCGAGCTGGCGGGCGGTCGGTTCCACAGTGACTGCTGGTTCGCCGCCGCCTGGGGCGCCTTCCCGGCGCTGACCTCGTGGTGGGCAAACACCCTCTCGCTCAAATCACCCGACGAGCTGGTGGCTGGGGTACTCGTGGCGGTGGGCTGCTTCGGGCTGAGCTTGGCTCAGCGGCGCCTCTCGACTCCCGTGCGCGAGCTACGCCGCAGGACTGCCTCGGTCAGCGGGGAGCAGCGGCTGGACGACGGCAGCTCCGTCCCGCTCTCGGTCGAGAGAATCGCCTCGCCGCTCGACGGAGCTCTGCGGGCGCTCTCCTGGGCGGTCGTCGCGCTCGCGGTCGGCTTGGTCACGGTGCGCCTCTGAGATGTGCGGCGTGGACGTCACGTGTGACTCCTCTCGGGTGAAGGCGAGGATTGTAGGTGCCACCATCGGGCGCACGACGATTCATCGTCCAGCGCGTCATCGCGGTGGCGCTTATCCCGCTGCCTCGGTTTCCGGCGCGACCCGGTTGAGTGGCCAGTCGGGGTCGGTCAAGGCGCCGACATCCACCTCTAGCCCACGCCGGGCGGCCCACAGCAGGACAATCGGGTTTCGATATGGCACCGCAGGTCGGCCAGGCGTTGCGCGAGGCTCGCACCGAGCGCGGGATCGAGTTGAGCGAGGTCGAGCGGGCCACCTACATCCGCATCAGGTTCCTGCGTGCGATGGAGGAGGATCGATGGGAGGCGCTGCCAGCGCCCGCCTACGCCCGCGGTTTCCTCTCGACCTACGCGCGGTTTCTTGGTCTCGACGACCAGGCGCTCGTCGATGAGTACAGGAGGAGCGCTGAGGGAGTAGATCGCGCAGAGCCGATCCCTTATACGGTGCTGCAACGGGGCGTTCTTGGGCGCAGACGTTCGATCAAACCTGTCGCCATGCTGTTCACGGGTCTCGTCGCCGCGGTGGTGCTGGGTCTGGTGATCGTCGGGCCTCTCGGGGGCTCGGAGAATGGCGGTGATGTGGCTGATCAGCGTGGAGGGACGGAAGCCGGTTCGGCGGCCATGACCACGACGAACGGCGAGAGACCCGTTGCGCCGGCCGGCCAGCTACCCACGGCGCAGGCCTCTGAGGTGTCGCTCGAACTCCGTTCGACCGGAACCGTTTGGGTGTGCCTCGTTAACGATGAGGACCGTGCGCCAGTGAACGGCGAAACTCTGACCGCCGACGAGGTGCGGGGGCCGTTCGATAGCCGAGCGTTCGAGGTGACCTTCGGTAACGGCTCCGTTGAGATGACGGTTGACGGCGAGCCGACCGAAATCCCGCCTGTCGCTGAGCCGCTCGGCTACCGGATCACCCCGAGCGGCGTGCGGAAGCTCGACCCCTCCTCCCAGCCCACCTGCCTGTGACGTCCGGGCGGCCGAGCCAGTAAGGCCCGCTATCCTATCTCTGGATCTACTACAGAAACTGGACTGCCATGACCCTTCTTCTGATTCCACTTGACGAAGCGATCGTCTTCCCGGCGGTCACGGCAACCTTGCCGATCGATACCGGGGAGGAGGATCGCGTGTTCCTGCTGCCGCGCCAGGACGGCAACTACGGCCGGATCGGCGTCGTCGCCGAAGTGATCGAGCGCGGCCAGCTGCCAAACGGCGCATGGGCGTCGACCGTGGTCGGCCTGCATCGCGGCCTGGCGGGCGCCGCGCAGCCCACCGACGGCGAGCAGTTGCGCATCGAGGTGCAGGAGATCCACGACGGCAACCCAGAGGACGGGCGCAGTAACGAGCTTGTGCGCGAGTACCGTGCCGTAGTCGAGGAGATCCTCGAGCTGCGCGATGCCGACGAGCGCGTCGGCGCGTTCCTGCGCTCCATCGAGGAGCCCGGCGCGCTGGCCGATACCGCGGGCTACAGCCCCGATCTTTCGCGCGAACAGAAGCTGAAGCTGCTGGAGACCCTCGAGGTCAAGGCGCGGCTCGAGCTCGCGGTCCAGATGCAGCGCGAGCGGCTGGCCGAGCTCCAGGTCCGCCGCAAGATCCGCGACGACGTCGATTCCGGCGCCCAGAAGCAGCAGCGCTAGTACTTCCTGCGCAAGCAGATGGAGTCGATCCGCAAGGAGCTCGGCGAGGACGAGGAGGACCTGATCGCCGAGTACGAGCGCAAGATCGCCGAGGCTGAGATGCCGGAGGCGGTTACTGAGCAGGCCGAGCGCGAGCTGCGTCGGCTCGAGCGCCAAGGCGAGCAGTCGCCCGAGTCATCGACGATCCGCAGCTACCTCGACTGGCTGCTGGCGGTGCCGTGGTCGAAGCGCTCCGAGGAGCGGCTGGATCCTGAGCACACCCGCAAGGTGCTTGATGAAGACCACGCCGGGCTGGAGGACGTAAAGCGCCGCATCACCGAGTTCATCGCCGTACGCAAGCTGCGCCAGGAGCGCGGCGTCGAGGGGGAAAGCCGTGCCAATGGCGCCATCCTCACCCTGGTGGGCCCGCCGGGCACCGGCAAGACTTCGATCGGCGAGTCGGTGGCCCGCTCGCTGGGGCGCGAGTTCGTGCGCCTCTCGCTGGGCGGAATCCACGACGAGGCCGAGATTCGCGGCCACCGGCGCACCTACATCGGTGCCCTGCCGGGGCGGATCATCCGCGCACTACGCGACGCCGGGACGATGAACCCGGTGATCCTGCTCGACGAGGTCGACAAGGTCGGGGCCGACTGGCGCGGCGATCCCTCCGCCGCGCTGCTCGAGGTTCTCGACCCGGCCCAGAACCACTCCTTCCGCGACCACTACCTCGACGTCGAGGTGGACCTCTCCGAGGTCGTCTTCCTGGCGACCGCAAACATGACCGACACGATCCCGGTACCCCTGCTCGACCGCATGGAGGTGATCGGATTTGACGGCTACACCACCGAGGAGAAGCTGGCGATCGCCCGTGGCTACCTGTGGCCTCGCCAGCTGGAGAGAAACGGGCTCCGCGCCGACGAGGTCGAGGCCTCCGACGCGATCCTGCGCAAGGTGATCACCGAGTACACCCGCGAGGCCGGGGTGCGCCAGCTCGAGCGCGAGCTGGGCAAACTGCTGCGGCGCGCGGCGACGCGGATCGCCTCAGGCGAGGCGGAGACGCCAATCGCCATCGATCCCGACGCTGTAATCGACGCCCTCGGCCGCCAGCGTTTTTTCCAGGAGTCGGTGGAGCGCACCGCGATTCCCGGCGTGGCCACCGGTCTGGCGGTCACCGGGGCCGGCGGTGACGTGCTGTTCATCGAGGCCACCGCGATGGAGGGCGACAAGGGCCTGGTGCTGACGGGCCAGCTCGGCGACGTGATGAAGGAGTCGGCCCGGATCGCGCTCTCATACGTGAGCTCGCACGCCGACCAGCTGGGAATCGACCATGACGACTTCCGGCGCGAGTTCCACGTCCACGTGCCCGCCGGGGCGATCCCCAAGGACGGGCCGAGCGCCGGAACGGCGATGACCACCGCGCTCGCGTCGCTGCTGAGCGGACGCCCGGTCAAGCACACCGTGGGGATGACCGGCGAGGTCACCCTGCAGGGCCGGGTGCTGCCGATCGGGGGCCTGAAGCAGAAGGTCCTCGCGGCCCACGCCGCGGGACTGACCGAGGTGATCCTGCCGGAGCGAAACCGCGGCGACCTCGATGAGGTTCCCGAGGAGGTACGCCAGCAGATGACATTCCATCCCGTGATGAGCATCGACGAGGT
>JBOGZE010000290.1:0-7745 GCA_050697055.1 Solirubrobacterales bacterium | reverse complement strand
CGAGGTCGAGATCGGCGGCGCCACCTCGACCACGCTCTCGGGACAGGAACGGCTACTCAGCCGCGCTGCTTGAAGGTCCTCGCCCTCTTCGGCCCGACCGCAGTGGGGAAGACGGGGGTCGCGATCGGGGTCGCCGAGCGGCTCCGCGAGCGCGGCGAGGACCCGGTGGCGGTCAACTGCGACTCGATCCAGGTCTACCGCGGGCTCGAGACCCTAAGCGGCGCCGCCACCAAGCAGGAGCGCGCCCTGCTCGAGCACCGGCTGCTCTCATTCGTCGAGCCGAGCGAGGAGTTCAGCGCCGGCCGGTACGCCGAGCTCGCCCACGCCGAGATCGACTCCCTGCTCGAGGGTGGCCGGCGGCCGATCGTCGTCGGGGGAACCGGCCTCTACCTGCGGGCGGCGCTCGCCGATATCGACCTGCGGCCGCCGGTCCCGGCCGAGCTGCGCGACGAGGTCGAGCGGGAGCTCGCCGAGCGCGGCCCGGAGGCGCTCCACGCAGAGCTTGAGCCCGAGCTGGCGGAGACGGTGGACCCCAACGACCGCAAGCGGATCGCCCGGCTCACGGAGCTCTCCCGCGCCGGGATCGAGGCCGCGCGGGGTGGCGACGGACTGTGGACCGCGCAGGTGCGCCACCCGACCCTGCTGGTGGGCCTGACGATCGACCGCGGAGAGCTGGCGGGGCGGATCGACGCTCGAGTGGAGGCAATGGTCGCCGAGGGCGCTGCGGAGGAGGCGAGTGGGGC
The DNA here is from genome assembly GCA_050697055.1 of Solirubrobacterales bacterium. Lineage (GTDB taxonomy): Bacteria > Actinomycetota > Thermoleophilia > Solirubrobacterales > 70-9 > CAVVYV01. Next base: position 7,002 of record JBOGZE010000290.1, on the reverse strand, counting down.
TGCGGAGGAGGGCGCCTCGCGGACGGCCCGCTCCGCGCTCGGCTTCGAGCAGCTCCTCTGGGACATCGACGCGGCGCCCTCGGCGGAGACGATCGAGGCGGTCAAGGCGGCACACCGTGCGTACGCGCGGCGCCAGCTCACCTGGATGCGGCGGATGGAGGGCGTCACCCTGATCGATCGCAGCGGTCGCACGGACGACGAGGTGGCCGCCGAGGTCGTCTGGGCGCTCGGCTAGGGATACTGGCGCGCATGAGGTTCGAGAAATGGACGGCGCTCGGCAACGACTACCTGATCGTCGAGGCCGCGGCGCTGCCTTGGGAGTTGAGCCCGGATCGGATCAGGCGGATCTGCGACCCGCACTTCGGCGTCGGCTCGGATGGGATTCTGTTGCTGGCGCCGGTCGAGGAGCCCGCCTATGTGGCCGAGCTGCGGATCTTCAACCCGGACGGCACCGAGACTGAGCTGTCCGGGAACGGGGCACGGGAGGCTGCGATCTACCTGCGCCACCGGGGCTGGACTGAGGCCGACGAGTTCACGATCTTGACCAAGGCCGGCGAGATCAAGCCGAAGATCCGCTCGGAGCGGGACTGCACCGTGGGGATGGGACGCGCCAGCACGCGCTCTCCCGATTTCCCCTCGGGCGGCGAGGACGGCCGCGGTGAGCTCGAGGCGGAGGGGCGAAGGTGGAGCTTCCAGCACGTCTCGATCGGCAACCCACAGTGTGCGATCGAGGTCGCCGAAGGGCTGGAGGACCTGGATCTGACCACGCTCGGGCCGGAAATCGAGCACCACGAGCTCTTTCCGAATCGCACCAACGTCAGCTTCTTCCACGCCACCGGCGACCGACTGCGTGCCCGGATCTTCGAGCGCGGCGTGGGGGAGACGCTCGCCTCGGGCACCGGGGCCTGCGGGGCTGCGGTGGCAGCCTTGCTGTCCGGCGCCGAGAGCCCGATGACGGTGAACCTCGACGGCGGCCAGCTCGACGTCGAGGTCACTGACCAGCTCGATGTTCGGCTGACCGGTTGGGCCGAGCCGATCTGCGCCGGGGAGCTCAGCGAGCGGTTCACTCGCGGGCTGGCCGAGCTCCGCTGAGGCGACCCACGGCCCCTAAAGTCCCCGCGATGGAGAAGAGCACCGCAAAGCGCGAGCGGACGGGTCCCTCGGAGCGACTCGAGGCGATCCAGCCGTATGCGTTCGCCGAACTCGAGCGCCGGATCGAGGAGAAGCGCGAGGAGGGGATCGACGTGATCAGCCTCGGGATCGGCGACCCGGACACGCCCACCTTCCGCTACATCGTCGAGGCGATGCGGGAGGCGGTCGGCGACCCGAGCACGCACAAGTATCCGAGTAACCGCGGACGCCCCGAGTTTCGCGAGGCGTTCGGCGACTTCTACCTGCAGCGATTCGGGGTCGAGATCGACCCGGTCAATGAGGTGATTCCGGCGATTGGCGCCAAGGAGTGCATCTACAACCTTTGCTTCGCCTTTCTCGATCCCGGCGATGTCGCCCTCGCCTCCGATCCCGGCTACCCGGTCTACACCGGCGGCCCGGTCCTGGCCGGCGCCGAGGCCCACCTGCTGCCGCTGCTGCCGTCGCTGGGGTTTGCCCCCGACCTCGAGGCGATTCCGGAGGAGGCGCTGGAGGCGGCGCGGCTGCTCTTCATCAACTACCCCAACAACCCGACCGGGGCTGTCGTCCCGGACGGCTTCTTCGAGCGGGTGGTGGAGCTGGCCCGTGAGCACCAGATCCTGGTGGTCCACGACAACGCCTACTCGGAGACCACCTATGACGGCTACGTCGCCCCGAGCTTCCTGGCGACGCCGGGGGCGAAGGAGGTGGGGGTGGAGGTCTTCTCGCTCTCCAAGGGCTTCAACATGACCGGCTGGCGCTGCGCCGCAATCCTCGGCAACCCCGAGGCAATCCGCACATACTGGCGGCTGAAGACCAACGTCGACTCGGGGCTGTTCGAGGCGGTCCAGCTGGCCGGCGCCGCCGCCCTGCGCGGCCAGCGAAAGCATGTCGAGGAGATGTGCTCGATCTACCAGCGCCGACGCGACCTGATCGTCGACGCCCTGCGGGCGATCGGGGTGGAGGTGGAGGCCCCAAAGGGGACGATCTACGTCTGGGCTCCGGTCCCCCAGGGCCAGACCTCGGCCTCATTCGCGGAGCTCATTCTCGACAAGGCAGCGGTCGTGGTCTCCCCCGGGTCGATGTATGGCCCGAGCGGGGAGGGCTTCTTCCGGATCTCGCTGACCACCCCGGATGAGCTGCTCAGCGAGGCCGTCGAGCGCCTCCGGGTGCACCTGGCGCCCTGATCCGCTCCGTGGTGTCTCGGAAGAGGTCCCCGGCTTGAGCGGCCGGGCCTTCGGTCGCGGCGCGTACCATCAGGGCAGTGCAGCGAAACCGAAACGGGCGGCTCAAGGACTCAAGCGATGCGAACGGATCCGCGGGCGTCGTCAATCCCCGCGCGGCCCAGCGTGCCCTGGCGATCGGGGTCGTTCGCGACTCTGAGCCCGAAGGGGACCCGCTGGCCGAGCTCAAGGAGCTGTTGCGCACGGCCGGGGTGGCGACTGCCGGCGAGCTGGTGCAGCGCCGTGACGAGCCCGACCCAAACCGCTATCTCGGTCGCGGCAAGCTGGCGGAACTGAAGCGCGAGATCGCCGCGGTCGGTGCGAACCTGGTTGCCTGCGACGACGAGCTGGCGCCGCGCCAGGAGCGAAACCTGGAGGGCGAGCTCGGCGTCGCCGTGATCGACCGCACCGCGGTGATCCTCGACATTTTCGCCGATCACGCCCACACCGCTGAGGGGAAGCTGCAGGTCGAGCTCGCCCAGCTCGAGTACAACCTCGCCCGCATGCGCGGCCTCTGGACCCATCTCGAGCGGCTGGGCGCGGGGCGGATCGACGGCGGCATCGGCACAAGGGGCCCGGGCGAGTCGCAGATCGAGACCGATCGCCGTCTCGCCCGCGACCGGATCACCGCTCTTCGCCGGCGTCTCGAGCGCCTCGAGCGAAACCGGGCGGTGATGCGCGCGGGCCGCGAGCGCGCCGCCTTGCCTTCCGTGGCTCTCGCCGGCTACACCAACGCCGGCAAGTCGACCCTGCTCAACTCGCTCACGGGCGCCGGAGTCGGGGTGGGGGAGAGGCTCTTCCATACCCTCGATCCCACAACCCGGGCCTTTGAGGAGGACGGCAAGCGCTATCTGCTTACCGACACGGTCGGCTTCATCCGCAAGCTCCCGCACCAGCTGGTCGAAGCCTTCAAGGCGACCCTCGAGGAGACCACGCTCGCCGACCTGATCGTGCACGTGGTCGACGGCTCCGAGCCGGAGGCGGCCCGGGCGGAGTCGATCGCTGCCGCCGACGCGGTTCTGGAGGAGATCGGCGCCGGGTCGAGCCCGCGCCTGCTGGCGATGAACAAGGTCGATCTCCTCGACGAGGCGGAGCGCCGAGAGCTCTCCCTCCGCCACCGCAATGCGGTCCTGGTCTCGGCCGAGAACGGCGAGGGGCTGGACGAGCTGCGCTCGAGGATCGCTGGCCTGATCAGGCAGAACCTCATCGAGGTCGAGTTGCTCGTACCCTTTGCAAATGGCGAGCGCCTTTCGGAGCTTCACGAAGTCGCTGGTGACCTCGAGCGCGAAGATCGCGCGGACGGGGTTTACGTTCGCGCTCTCCTTCCTGCCCGGCGCGCGGAACGGTTCGCCGACCTTGCCGTCAATGGACGACGAGCTGGGATCGGTTCGGGCGCCCACTCGTCGGGCGTCTGACGTCAGTGTCAACGGGGCCTGGGACCCGCTCGATCCAGACCTCGCCCCGGACTTCCGCGACGAGGATGCCGCCGTGGAGGACGACGAGGCCTACGGGCGTCCCATTGCAACGCAGGTAACGAGCCGGACTAGGCTTGGCGGGCAGATGGAAGAGCTGCGCTTCATTCGCCTCAGCGACAAGGCGACGTTGCCGACCCGGGCGCACGACAACGACGCGGGGCTCGATCTCTACTCGGCCGAGGGCGCCCGGATCGGCCCCGGTGAGCGGGTCAGCGTCGGCACCGGCCTCGCGGTGGCGATTCCGGAGGGGCTCGCCGGCCTGGTCATGCCCCGCTCGGGGCTGGCGCTCAAGCACGGGATCGCCCTGGTCAACTCACCCGGCCTGATCGACCCGGGCTATCGGGGCGAGGTCAGGGTGCTGCTGCTCAACACCGACCGGAGTTCCGAGTTCCGCCTCGCCTCCGGAGATCGGATCGCCCAGCTGCTGCTGGTGCCGATCGCCCACGCGAGCCCGCTCGAGGCGGACTCGCTCGAGTCCTCGGTCCGCGGCCCCAGCGGCTTCGGGTCCAGCGGCCCCTAGGCCCAATCGTTAACCCTCACATCCACTCCGCTGAGCGGAGCGGCAGACTACCCCGGGTGGGCTCAGCCAGGAGATGGACCGTCGCCCTGATCGCTGCGCTGGTCGGGCTGCTCGTACCCGGCTCCGCATCGAATGGCCGTGGCGATCCGTCGCTATGCGCATCCCGATGCCGACGTCGCCACCGATTTCCGCTCGGTTCGTCGCCCAGACGTGGTTTATGTGATCAGGCGTGGCAGCTCCTGCGACCGACTGCGTTTTGCCCTTCGCAACCGGGGGCGGCTCTTCATCCTGGATACCGTTGGCGGAGAGGTCTACGTGCAGGGGCAAGGCGATCGCCTCGGTGAGGAATCGAGGCGTGGTGGGCGCGGCCCTCTCAGGGCGCTGATACTTGTCACCAGGAGCTTCGGTTTTGACAAGCCCGACAGGGCCAAGCGGCTCCTGGTTCGCTGCCCGAAGGGGAGGTTCCCGCTCGGCGGAGGCGTGACGACAACCCCACGCCTGGGTGCCGACGGCGAGGGCGTCTACCCGCACTCCTACGAGCGCATTGGCGTCAGCGCGGCTACCACATCACCGCCCTCGTCATCGATCCCACCCCGGCCAGTACCACTCCGCGGGAGGCGACAATCCAGGTCGTCTGCGGGCGTGGGCTGGTCCCGAAGAGCTCGCCGCACAGGACCGTCTTCGTCAGGCGGAACCAGACCAACACCGCGATCGCCCGCTGCCCGAGCGGGCAATACCTCTTCTCCGGAGGCTTCCAGCGCACCAACTTCACGACCCCCTTCTTGACCCTCGGCGGCAACTACATCACCGAGTCACGGGCGATCTCGCCCAACGCCTGGCAGGTGACGGCCACCGCCGCCGGCTACGACGGCGGCGAGCGACCGCGATCGCCCACCGCGTCAGGAACGACGGCCCGATGTTCACCGAGGTCTCGGCTTCGACAACGGTCGACGGTGGCCTCTCCGCCACGGCGACGACCCCGCCGTGCCCGCCCGGTCTCGAGCTGACCGCCGGAGGCTTCAGCTTCAACGGATCGCAGCAGGCCTTCTTCGCCGACGGCTCGATCAACTTCGACGGCACCTGGTCGGCCACGGGCTTTGGCTACTTCGGGCAGGCTCCCACCCTGACTGCCTACGGCTACTGCTTGCCGGTCAGCGGTGCGGCCTGAGAGCGCCGTCTAGCTGAAGGAGACCTGCGGAGCTTCGCGCTCGGCGGCGTCACCGATCTCGAAGAAGGGCCTGGCGGTGAAGCCGCCCTGGTTGGCGATAATCGAGGCGGGGAACTGCTGGATCCGGGTGTTGTAGGACTGCACGTTCGAGTTGTAGATCCGGCGCGAGGCCTGGATCTCGTCCTCGAGCTCTGAGAGCTGCCGCTGGAGCTGCTGGAAGTTCTCGGTAGCGCGCAGCTCCGGATACTGCTCGGCGACCACCCGGAGCCCGCCGAGGGCTGCGCTGAGGGCGGTCTCCGCCTTACCGGTCTCCTCGACACCGCTTGCCTGCATCGCCTGGCTGCGGGCCTGGGTGACTTTCTCGAAGGTCTCGCGCTCGTGGGTGGCGTAGCCCTTTACCGACTCCACCAGGTTGGGAACCAGGTCATGCCGGCGCTTCAGCTGCACGTCGATGCCGCTCCAGGCCTCGTCGCAGCGGTTGCGCCCGCTGATGATCGAGTTGCGGACCAGGACGTAGATCAGCCCGGCAAGAACGATCAGCCCGACGACGATCAAGACGATGACCATGGACTGATCCTATCGGGCGCCCCTAAGCTCCGTGTGAGACTCACGCTAACGCGTGCTATCCGCGCTCGGCAGCAAGGAGAGCCGTCTCGTGGGCCGCAGCCTCGAGCTCGTCGCCGAGCGGCTCCAGCACCGGCTGCGAGCCGATCCGGTGTGCCAGGCCAAGCGATATCAGGTGGTCGGCGAGCCAGGCGTTCTTGGGCAGTAGTGGGCCGTGCAGGTAGGTCCCAACCATGTTCAGGCGCCGAACCCCCTCCCGGCGATCACCGCCGTTGTTGCCGTGCCCGTGGAGGACCCGGCCCAGGGGCTCCGCGTCCCGCCCCAGGTAGGTGCGGCCTCCGTGGTTCTCGAACCCGGCGAGCACCCGGGGACCGTCGCCGAGCTCCGCCTCGATCGAGACGTTCCCGATCAGCCGCGGCCCCGGCTCCCGGACCGTCTCCAGGTCGGCGATTCCGAGCCCCGGGATCGCTTCGTCGCCGAGCTGGTAGCTGCGCCCGAGCAGCTGGTAGCCGCCGCAGACGGCAAGCAGCGCGGCGCCGTCCTCGACCGCGGAGGCGATCGCGTCGCGCTTCGTTCGAAGCATGTCGTCGGCAACCAGCACCTGATCGCGATCCTGGCCGCCGCCGATGTAGATCAGGTCGTGATCGATGGGATCGAAGCCCTCTCCCGGCCCCGAGGCCCTGTAGCGAAAGCCGATCCCGCGCCATTCGCAGCGCCGCTCGAGGAAGAGGATGTTGCCGCGATCGGCGTAGATGTTCATCTGCTCCGGATAGAGCGCCAGCAGGCGGAGCTCGAGAGTGGGGTCGGTGGGCCTCATCGTCTCTCGGCGAGGACCACCACCGAATCCGCCTCGTCTGGCCCGGAGCTGACACGGCGACGCTCGAGTGGCCGCAGCCCCGCCCGCTCGGTCTCTTCCGCCAGCTG
>JBOGZE010000289.1:0-8885 GCA_050697055.1 Solirubrobacterales bacterium | reverse complement strand
AGGCGGCGTAGAGCGCCATCCAGGCGAGAACCGCGGGCAGCTCGAAGCGCCCGCGCAGCCGCAGCACCCAATAGGCGAGGACCCCGCCCGCCAGCCCGAGGGAGACGGAGACGGCTGCGTTACCGCTCAGCTCCCAGTCGGTGAAAATCAACCCGATCCCGACGGGAATGGTGGACTGGAACACCATCGCCCCGGTGACGTTGCCGAGCGCCAGAGAGTCCTTCCCCTCGCGCACCCAGAAGAAGCTGTTGACCTTCTCCGGCAGCTCGGTCGCCAGCGGGGCGAGGATGAGCGAGAGGACGATCGCCTCGACCCCGATCTCCTCGGCCACCTTGATCAGCTCCTCGACGAAGAGGTGGGCGCCGCCAACCATCGCCCCGAGCCCAACCAGGAACTGGACGCCCGCAATCACCAGCGAGGGGTTCCGGAACCGCCGCGCCGAACGCCGCTCCATGATCAGCGGGTGGAGCGTTTCCTCGGCCTGGACCTCACCGCCTCGTTGCAGCGAGCGCCAGATGTAGATCGCGTAGGCGACGAAGAAGGCGATCCCAATCAGAAGCCGAAGCCCACCCGGCGCGCCCCAGCCGAGGGCAAGGGCGAGCCCGAAGAAGGTGAGGAAGCCGACAAGGTCGCGATCGAGGGTCGGGGCGTGGGCTCTGAGTCCAATTCCCTGGCTCCGCCTCCCGCGATAGAGGAAGGCGAACAGCCCGACCAGCCCCATCGCCAGGGTGGCGAGCAGGAAGGGGGCCCCGACTATCGCCCCGATCGCGACGTCCTCGGAGCCGGGATCGCCCTCGAGCAGGGCGACGATCGCGATCAGAGTCTCGGGCATCGCGGTGCCGACCGCGGCGAGCAGGCTGCCGACCGCACCCTCCCCGATCGCGAGCCGATGCCCGATCCACTCCACCGCGTTCGTGAACAGCAGCGCCCCAGCGAGGATCACGGGGAAGCTGACAATGAGGAGGACGGCCGCGCTCAAGTCAAGCGAAGAAGAAGGTCAGCCCGACGATTGCGTATACCGCGAGCAGCTGCACGCCCTCGAACCAGGTTGACTCTCCCTCGTTCGTGACCACCTGAGCGATCAGCACGGCAAGGATCACGGCGGCGATCTCGAACCCGTTGAAGACGAGCGGCATCGGGCCTGGGCCGAGCACGAAGGAGAGGAGGACGAGGACCGGCGCCACGAAGAGAGCAACCTGGGCGCTCGACCCGATCGCGATATTCACCGAGAGGTCCATCTTGTCCTTGATCGCGACCAGCACGGCCACCCAGTGCTCGGCCGCATTGCCGACAATCGCGACCACGATCACGCCGATGAAGAACTCGCTCAGCCCGACCGATTCCGAGGCGGCCTCGATCGATCCAACGAGGATCTCCGACATCACCCCGACCGCAACTCCTGCGATCGCCAGGGCGGTCACCGCGGTCCGGATCGACCAGCCCCAGGTGTCCTCGGCATCCTCGTAGTCCGGGTTGAAGATTTCGCGGTGGGTGCGCAGGCTGAAGACGAGGCCGGCGACGTAGGTGGCGATGAGGATGACCGCGACGGCGATCGAAAGGTCTTCGACCGTGTCGTCGAACGCCACCCGTTCGTCGTCGACGCGGGGGAGCCCCTGCCCATCGACGAGCTCGAAGATCGCCGGCATTACCAGGGCGACGATCGCGAGCAGCAGCATCAGGGACTGCACGCTCGCTGCGGTGCGGTCGAAGCGCTGCACCTTCCGCCCACCGGTGACCCCGCCGGCGAGCATCGCCGCCCCCATCACCAGCAGGATGTTGCCCAGGATCGAGCCGATGATCGAGGCCTTGACCACCTCCTGCAGGCCGGCCTCGAGCGCGAACAGCGCAATGATCAGCTCGGGGGCGTTGCCGAACGTGACGTTCAGCAGCCCACCGATGCCCGGGCCGGAACGCGACGCCGCCTCCTCGGTGGCTCGGCCCATCAGGGCGGCGGTCGGGATGACGCCGAGCGCGGCCGCGAAGAAGATCAGACCCGCCGAGGCGTTGGCCAGCTCGAGGGCGATTGCGATCGGGATGAATGGAACGAGCAGATAGGGCCATCCCTGCGGTCCGCGAAAGAAGGAGGGCGTCAGTGGGGGTCGCCCGGGTGCGGGCGCGTCGGTTGCCTCCATGGGGGCGGGAAGGTTACGTTGCTACTGGAGCAGCTGCGCGCACTCGGAGACGGCCGCCTCGCCCTGAGCCTGCTGCAGGCATTGCAGGTAGGCCTGTGAGGAACTGCCGCTGGGCGCGGCCTGCGAGCCGCCCGACTGCGGCAGGGCGCCGCCGGCGCCGAGGCCACCGCGGAGGGCGCCACCGAGCTGGCTGGGATCGATCCCGAACTGCTGCAGAAGGTTCGCCAGCGGCTGGGCGCCGGTGGGAGCCGAGATCGTCTGGGGCTCATTGACGTCGCTGATCGTCAGCGAGACCTCGAGGGTGACCGAGTCGGGCGACCCCGCGGTACCCGCCGGGGGCGTCAGCTCGAGGTTCGCGTCGAGCTTCCGGAGCAGATTGTCGCTCTCGCCGCTGTAGACGTCGAAGTCGGCCGACTTGATGATGCTGGTGAGCTGGTCGAGCTGACCGAGCTGCTGGGGGGTGACCTGCTGGCCGACGTTCGGGGCGTTCTGGGCGATCTTCTTGATGTCCTCGACCAGCCTGGGGACATCGGCCTGACCGGAGATGTGGACGGTCTCGGTCCCGTCGACGTCCTCGGTGCCCTCGTTGGAGAGATCGGTGAGCCAGTTGGTCGGATCGATGCCAAGCGAATTGAGGAAGTTGTTGCCCTGATCGCCCTGCGACTGGCTCTGCTGCTGAAGCTGCTCGTAACTTGTGGAGAACTGGTCGAAAAGCTCCTGGGGCACCTCGTAATCGGTGTCCTGGAAGCTGACGAAAGCGCCCTCGCCGGTGGAGGTGAGGCCGGCGGACCCGGAGAAGTCCTGGGCGCTGGTGTCGAGGTTGATGTCGGCGTTGAGGTCGAACTGCGGGAACTTCCCCTCCTGGCTCTGGAAGGGTCCGCCGAGGCTGCCCTCGAAGGTACCGCCCTGATCGCCCTCGGCGTCGACCTTGAGGCTGAGATCGAAGCTGCCGCTGTCGATGCTCTGCTCGTTGTTGAAGGTGTCCTGGAGGACCTGGTGCGGGTCCTCGCCGGAAACCTCCCCGCCGCCGCCGCAGGCGGCCACCGCCAGGCCCAGGGCGAAGGCAAGGGCGATGAGAATGAGGGCGCGAGTCCTGTGCACGGTGAGCGGGTCTCCTGGCTGGGCGCTGCGAGAGCGGGCAGCGTAGCGGTTCTGCGGGGCCTCCCCGCCCATCCGCGCGGCGAGGCTGCCGTATCTTTTCGGCCATGACTATGGGGAGAAGCTGCCAGAAGTGCGGTGCGGAGAATCCGGAACGCGCTCGTTTCTGCATGTCCTGCGGCACCGAGCTCGCCCCCAGCTGTCCGCGCTGCGGTGCCGAGAACCCGGCCGGCGCCAAGTTCTGCATCGAATGCGGCACCGCGCTCGGCGCCCCCCTGCCCGCGTCGGCGGAAGCCTTGGGCGCGCCCGCGACGGCGGCCGCGCCGCCCCCCGAGGAGCGTCGCCAGGCCACAGTGCTCTTCGCCGATCTCTCCGGCTACACCGCGGTGGCCGAGCGGATGGATCCGGAGGCGGTCACGGCCCTTGTCGATCGCACCTTGCGCCGCCTCGGCGAGGAGATCGAGCGCTTCGGCGGCACCATCGACAAGTTCATCGGCGACAACGTCATGGGCGTCTTCGGGGCGCCGATCGCCCACGAGGACGATCCGGAGCGGGCCGTGCGCGCCGGGCTGGCGATGCAGGAGCTGATGGCCGAGCACGGCGCCGGCTTCTCGCTGCGGGTCGGGATCAACTCGGGTGAGGTAATGGCAGGCGCCGTCGGCGACCGCTACACGGTGATGGGAGACCCCGTCAACGTCGCCGCCCGCCTGCAGGCCGCGGGTCGCCCCAACGCCGTAACCGTCGGCGAGAGCACCTATCGCGCCAGCCGCGTGGCGATCGCCTACGAGCGGCTCGAGCCGCTGCGGCTGAAGGGCAAGGAGGAGGCTGTGCCCGCCTGGGAGGCGACCGCGACGGTGGCCGATCCGCGCCACGGCGCGGCCCGCGCAGCCACCCCCCTGATCGGCCGCGCGGAGGAGGCGGGGCTGCTGGCCTCGCTGGTCGAGCGGGTGGAGCGCGAGGAGCGACCACACCTGGTCACCGTTATCGGGCAGGCGGGAGTCGGGAAGTCGCGCCTGCTGCGCGAGCTGATCACCACGCTCGAGGCGGGCGACGACCCGCCGATCATCCGCCGCGGGCAGTGCCCGCCCTACGGCGCCGGGATCGCCTACTGGGCCCTGGTCGAGGTGCTTCGCGAGGAGTTCGAGCTGCTCGACACCGACACGCCGGCGACCGCCTGGGAGAAGCTGCGCTCCGGAGTCCAGGCGCTGATGGACGAGGTTGGCGAGCCCGACGCCGGCGAGCGCAACGCGGCCCTGCTGGCGGTCCCGCTCGGGATCGAGACCCCGGAGGAGTCACAGCCCGCCGACGCCGACGATCCCCAGCGCATGCGGGAGGCGCTGTTCTCGGCCGCCCGCGGGGTGATGGAGGGAATCGCGATGCGCCGCCCCCTGGTGCTGGCGATCGACGACATCCACTGGGCCGACGAGGGCATGCTCGACCTGCTCGACCACCTTGCCCGCTGGGTGCGCGGACCCCTGCTGCTGGTCTGCCTGGCGCGAGACGAGCTTCTCGAGCGCCGGCCCAGCTGGGGCGGTGGCCGCCGCAACGCGACCTCGATCTCGCTCGAGCCCCTGACCGCGGAGGAGACCCGCGAGCTGGTCGCCGCGCTGCTGCAGGGATCCGACGATGGTCGCGGCGAGGTGGTGCCGCAGGTCGCAGATCGCTCCGGGGGCAACCCGCTGTTCGCCGAGGAGATGGTCAACCGCCTGATCGAGGAGGACACGATCGAGGCCGAGGCGCTGCCGAGCACCGTGCAGTCGCTGCTCGCCGCAAGGCTCGACTCGCTCGAGCGGCTCGAGCGGCGCCTGCTCCTACACGCGGCGGTTGTCGGTCAGACCTTCTGGGAGGGATCACTGGAAGGCGCCGCCAAGGAGGAGGGCCTCGATCTGCGGCGGACCCTGGCGACGCTGCAGGAGAAGGACCTGCTCGCCCCCAGCCCCGGCAGCCGGCTCGCCGGCGAGCGCGAGTACGCCTTCAAGCACGTCCTGATCCGCGACGTCGCCTACGCGATGCTGCCCAAGTCGGTGCGCTGCCGCAAGCACGTCGAGGTCGGCGAGTTCATCCGCGAGCGGGCCGGCGAGCGGGTGGAGGCGTTCATTGGGCTGATCGCCGAGCACTATGCGCGCGCCGCCACGCTCGGCTCGGACGCCGGCCTCGACGCCGACGCCCTGGCCGAGCTGCAGGCGCAGGCGCTGGAGGCGTTGGAGGCGGCCGGCGACGCCGCCGCCGTCCTCTATTCGAACGCCGAGGCCTTCGAGCGCTACACCGCTGCGCTCGAGCTCTCCGAGGCCCTCCCCCCCGCCGACCTCGCCCGGATCGGCGAGAAGCAGGGCGACATCGCCCTGAGCATGGGGCGGGTCGACGCCGCGGTGGCCGTCTGGGAGCGCTGCCTCGACTATCAGCGCAGCCAGGAGGACCTGGCGCGGGTCGCCGACCTGCACCGGAAGATCGGTGCGGGGCTCTGGCACAAGGGCGAGCGCCGCGCCTCGATCGACAACTACCAGCGCGGCATCGACCTGCTCAAGGACGGCCCGCCCTGCATCGAGCTGGTGCGCCTCTACGAGGAGGCGGCATCGCTCTACATGCACACCGGCGACAACATGCTCGCGATCTACGCCTCCGAGAAGGCCCTGCGCCTTGCCGAGCGCCTCGACGAGGCGCGGGCGGCGAGCCGCGCCCACGGGATCTTCGGCCGCGTCTTCGGCCGGATCGGCGACTCCGAGAAGGCGCGGGAGAACCTCGAGCGCTCGGTCGCCCTCGCTCGCGACTCGGATCGCGCTGAGGCGGTCCGCGCCCTGCTCACACTCGGTTATCACCTAGAGGTCTCCGAGGCCGACTATGAGGGCGCGGCCGAGGCCTATCGCGAGGCTCTGGAGATCGCCCAGGAGGTCGGCGACCTGCCTTCGCAGGTGGAGCTGCACGCCTCGCTCGGCCAACTCGCGGTCGAGAGCGCCGACTGGGAGGAGGTCGAGCGGGCCACCGAGGCAAGCGCCAGCCTCGCCGAGCGCGAGGGCCTCGCCGGGAAGCTCTGCTTCCCCTACATGCTGCGGGGGGTGCTGAGCTGGCGCCAGGGCGAATGGGAGGAGGCGATCTCCTCATTCCGCCGCGCGCACGAGCTGGGTGAGCAGGTGGGCCGCTCTGAGGTGGCCTTCAACGCCCTGCACTGGCTGGCCCTGACCCTCCGGGAGAGCGGCGACCTGGCCGCCGCCGAGACCGAGCTCGCCAGGGCACTCGACATCTGCGAGCGCGCCGGGCTGATCGCCCAGTCGGTGGAGGCAATCTCAGCCCGGGCGGTCGTCCTCGCGCTCACCGGCCGGACCGAGCAGGCACGGGCGGCGGCCGAGGAGGCCGACCGGCTCGCCGGCCGGCTCCACTACCCGGTCGGCGACGCCGCCAAGGTCGAGGCCGCCGGGGCCTGCACGGAGGATCCCGCGGCCGCGGCCGAGCAGATGGAGGAGGCGAGGCGGCGCTGGCGGGAGCTGGGCCGGCCGCTCGACGCAGCCCGCTGTCTCCTGGTGCGCGGCCGGCTGCTCGCCGACTCCGATCCCGAGGCCGCGGCGACGGTCCTGGCGGATGCCGCCGAGGAGTACGACGCGCTCGCCGTCCCCGCTTTGGCCAGCCGCGCTCGCGAGCTCGTCGCCTGAGCCCCCCGACGTAGAATCGCGGCGTGGCGAGCTCGCCGAGCAGAGCGTGAGCGAGGAGGGAACAGAGCTCCTTCACGAGCGCCACTTCACCCGTGAGGAGGCGAACTCGCTCCTACCCCAGCTGAAGCCATTTCTCCGCCAGCTTCGCGACGCAAAGGACCAGCTGACCGACGAGGAGGTCCACGAGGTGCTCTCCGAGGCCGCCGCGACCAACGGCGGCGGCGAGGAGGGGCGTCAGGTGGGCGTCGCCTTCCTCGAGGTCCGGCGGTTGCTCGAGGCGCTGGAGGAGTCGGGGATCCTGCTCCGCGACATCGACCGGGGACTGCTCGACTTCCCGGCGGTGATCGGGGGCGAAGAGGTCTACCTCTGCTGGGAGCTCGGTGAGGACGAGGTCGATTATTGGCACGAGCTCAACTCGGGCTACCGTGGCCGCCAGCCGCTCGACTGAGCTGATCGCGGAGGTTCCGCGCCAGCTGCTCCGGGACCTCCGTGGCCTCGGGGGCAACGAGCGGATCGCCTTCCTCGGGGCGGCAACGATCGTCGGCAGCATGCTGCTGCCCTGGTACCGGGCGCCGGTGTCGAGCGACCTCGTGCAGACGGGATTCGGCGCCCTCAGCTTCGCCGAGGGTGCCCTGATCCTGGTGGCGGCAGCGACAACCTTTCTCGCGCTCGAGTGCGGGGGGGGCTACGTGCCGCCCCGGCCGCTGCGCGAGTGGGGACTGTTCGTGACCGCGGGCGTCTGGGCGGCGCTGATCGTCGTCTACCGGATCATCGACCGGCCCGACTTCCGGCTCGCCGGGATCGAGGACACCTACGAGATCCACTACGGGATCTTCGTGGCGCTGGGCGGCGCGATCATCATCGTCATGGCCGGGCTGCGCCTGCGCCCGCGCGAGCGGGCGAAGCGGCCCGAGCCCCCCGACTGACCCCTAGATGGTGTCGTGCGGGACCGGGGGTGGCGGCTCGAACCCATGGCGTCGCATCCCGGCCTCGATCTCCGCGATCACGGTCTCGATCACCTTCACTCTCGCGTAGCGCTTCGACTCGGCCTCGATCGGGTGCCAGCGAGCGTACGGATCGTGGTCGGTTCGGGCGAGCATGTCGTCGACCGCCTGCTCGTACTCGGCCCGCTTGTCGCGGTTGCGCCAGTCGTCCTCGCTCAGCTTCCAGCTCTTCAGCGGCTCCTTCTCGCGGCGCTTGAACCGCTTCAGCTGCTCGGCGGCGGAGATGTGGAGCCAGAACTTGATCAGGATCGTGCCCTCGTCGGCGAGGGTGCGCTCGAAGGCGTTGATCTCGTCGTAGGCGCGCAGCCACTGCTCTCGGCTGGCGAGGCCCTCGACCCGCTCGACCAGGACGCGGCCGTACCAGGAGCGATCGAAAATCGCCATTCCGCCCCAGCCGGGAAGCGACGGCCAAAAGCGCCAGAGGAAGTGGTGGCGCTTCTCGTCGTGAGTGGGGGCGGCGAACTGGACCACTCGGACGTGCCGAGGATCCAGCTGCGCGACCAGGCGCTTGATCGCGCCGCCCTTGCCGGAGGCATCCCAGCCTTCGAAGAGGACGCAGACGGGAGGGCCGAGCTGCTCGTCGCCGATCAGCCCGCCGAGGGTAAGCCGGAGCTGGGTGAGGCGCTCCCAGCCCGCGTCGAGCCCGTGGGCCTCCTCGCGCCGTGAGAGCGTGCGGGAGAGATCGAGCGAGTCGAGACGGCTACTCATCTCGTTCCCGGGGCGAGGATCTGCGGGTTCGAGGGCGGCTCCTCCTCGGTCGCGATCACCGCCAGCGGCAAGAGCAGGGTCGCGAGGAAGATCATCGCGATCCCGATTCCCACCCACAGCTTGCTCTTGTAGAGGTGCCCGACCGTGCCCACGACGAAGCCGACGACCATCAGCGTCAGGTAGGGGCTGATCGAGTGAGGCAGGAGGTCGGCCAGGGGCAGCACGGCTCGTATCTATCATCCGGGAAATGAGCAAGGAGCGACCGCAGTCGGTGGCCGAGGTTCGCGAGGGCCTGGGGA
>JBOGZE010000288.1:0-4850 GCA_050697055.1 Solirubrobacterales bacterium | reverse complement strand
GAGCAGAAGTAGTAGGTGAGGCCTCGACGATGCTTCGAGCCTGCGGCCTCGCTCGGATCGACCGCCATCCGGCAGACCGGATCGACCTCCAGCTCCCTGCCAGGGTCTCCAGACTCCAGCGCCCGGTAGACGGGCACCGGCTCGGGCAGATGCCTGAAGTAGCGGCGACCCTGATCCTCCAACTCCAGGCCCTCGGCGTGTCCGGCCTGGCGCCCGGTGTCCTCGGTCAACAACACCTCGCCCGCCTTCGCGGCGCCAACCACCCGCGAGGCGAGGTTGACGGTCCCGCCGAACCAGTCGCCGTCGAGTCCGATCGCGGGACCTGAGTGCATCCCCACCCGGACGGGAGGCGAGCCCGGACTCGCCAGCTCAGCGACGATGCGGAGGCCGAGCCTCACCGCCTGCTCTGGATCGACCACCCGGATCATCACCTCGTCGCCGATCGTCTTGATCTCCTCGGCCCCGTACTCGGGGAGCAGACAGCGGACCTGCCCCGCAAAGGCCGTCGCGATCTCGATCGCCTCCACGTCCCCGTGGGCCTCCGTCAGCGCTGTGAACCCCGCCAGGTCAGCGAAGACGAAGGTGCTGACCGCGCTCGCCATCAGGCCGTCCTTGCTTCAAACTTGGAGCCCATGGACATGTCGGTGGCCATGTGGGTGATGATGGGCGTGATGATGGGAATCATGATGGGGGGAATGGTCTTCGTCGGCCTCAAGGCCGCGCTGCGGCGCATTCGCGGCCGCGACGACGACTCCAGCGAGGGGAGTTGACGGCCTACACCGCCGAGGAGGAAGTCCACCATCCGCTGTTCGCGCGGATCTACATGCGGATGGCTTCGGGGCGGCATCAGGCCGAGGATGAGTACCGGCGCCGGCTGCTCGAGGGTCTCTCGGGAAGGGTGATCGAGGTCGGGGCCGGCAACGGCCTCAATTTCTCCCTTTATCCGGAGAAGGTCGAGAGGGTGCTGGCGGTTGAGCCGGAGCCGCTGCTGAGAAAGGCGGCGATCGATGAGGCCAAGAACGCCCCGGTCGAGATCGAGGTGGTCGATGGCTTGGCCTCCGCCCTTCCGGCCGGCGACGGCTCGCAGGACGCGGCCATCGCCTCGCTGGTGCTCTGCTCCGTTACGGATCAAGCGAAGGCCCTCGCGGAGATGCGCCGGGTGCTGAAGCCCGGCGGCGAGCTGCGCTTCTACGAGCATGTGGTCGCGCACAAGGCGCTTCCCGCTCGACTGCAGCGGGTGGCCGACGCCACCTTCTGGCCGCGGGTCGCCGGTGGCTGCCACCTGGCTCGCGACACCGGCGCCGCGATCGAGCGGGCTGGGTTCACCATCCTCCGAAGCGAGCGCTTCCCCTTCAGCCCCACGGCCGCCCTCCCGTCGATCCCCCACATACTCGGGGTCGCGCGCCGCCCTTGACAGGACGAAGCGGACCGCGCTCGATACAGATAACCGTCAGCCATGCCGCTATTGGGTGTGGCCGGCGGCGGGGGCCTCGGCCGGTGTGACGCCCGGCTCGGTGTAGCGCGCGGGATTGGCCTCGAACTCGGCGCCGCAGTCCTCCGAGCAGAAGAAGTAGGTGCGGCCGGCGTGTTCGAGCCGCAGGGCCCGGGAGCGGTCCACTTTCATCCCGCAGACCGGGTCGGTCGCTCCCCGGCGCATCGTCAGGTAGATGAGCGCCGCGAAGGCGATCGCCGCGAGCACGTTCAGCACCAGCTTGTAGTCGAGCTCGACCGAGCCGAAGATGTCCTCGCGCGAGGGCCGGGTCTCGGGGATCAGGCCGACGAGGTCGAAGAGCCCGTCGACCACCAGCGCCGCCAGGACCATGGTCACGAACATCAGCGCGATGATCCGGAGGGCGAAGGGCCAGCCGTAGTACTTGCCATAGGCGACCACGATCGGGAGCACGAT
The DNA here is from genome assembly GCA_050697055.1 of Solirubrobacterales bacterium. Classification (GTDB taxonomy): domain Bacteria; phylum Actinomycetota; class Thermoleophilia; order Solirubrobacterales; family 70-9; genus CAVVYV01. The sequence continues at coordinate 2,944 of JBOGZE010000288.1, read as the reverse complement.
CAGGTCGGCAAAGATGAAGGCGATTACGCCGGCGAAGCTGATCCCGCCCGACCAGAGCACCGCCGCCAGGGGCGCGTTGCCGATTGAGCAGACGAAGCTGAGCACGGCGATGATCGGGCCGGCGATCACGTTCTCGATCGTCCGAACCGCCGCCGGCGCGTCCTGGACGAAGAGGAAGTTGAAGAAATCGTCGCCGAGCAGGGCGATGAAGCCGGCGAGCAGGAAGCCGATCGTGATCTCCTTCCAGAGCATCTTCCAGTCCGCGCGGAAGTTGTGGGCGACGTCCGACCAGGCCGAGGCGGAGGTGAGGCGCTGCCGCCAGCTCATCTGCTCGCCGGCAGCGTGGTGCTGATGGTCGGTCTGGGCCCGCTGGGCGTGCTCCCGGGCCTGCTCCTCCAGGCGCGGCGAGACGAAAGCCCGCAGCAGCACCGCCATCAGGGCGATCAGGACGATCCCGCCGACGAACTCGGCGAGGGTGAACTGCCAGCCGATCAGGATCCAGATCACCAGGCCCAGCTCCCAGACCAGGTTGGTCGAGGCGAACTGGAAGGCGAGCGCGGTCACCGCCGAGGCGCCCTTCTGGAAGAGCGACTTCGCGATCGCGATCGCCGCGTAGGAGCAGGAGGAGGAGGCGGCGCCGAGCCCGGTTGCCTTCGCCACCGGGGTGAATCCGCTGCCGGCGAGCGCTCCCTCGATCCGCTCGCGCGGCACCCAGGCCTGGACGATCGCCGAGATCGCGAAGCCGAGGACGAGCGCCCACCAGACCTCGTAGGCCATCAAGAAGGACTGCTCGAGGCCCTCGCCGATCGTGTCGAGTACGTCGCTCATCGCTTCGGTTGACGACTATACCCCATAGGGGTATGCTTGCCCCGTGATGGCAACCACGCAAACACCCGGTTACAAGGCCTCGAAGGAGGAGCTGCTGAAGCGGCTCGCCCGGGTCGAGGGCCAGGTCCGCGGCGTCACCAGGATGGTGGAGGAGGAGCGCTACTGCATCGACGTCCTCACCCAGATCGAAGCCGCCGAGGCCGCCCTCGACAAGATCGCCCTCGGCCTCCTCGACGACCACGTCCGCAATTGCATGCGCGCCGGCAAGGGCGCCTCCGAGAAGCAAGTGCAGGAGCTGATGGGCGCGGTCGGGCGGCTGGTGAGCTCTTAAGAGTCCTGACCGCAGCGGGCTCAGTCGTGGTCGCGACCGGTGACGGTTCGCCAGCTCTCCACGGTGATCCGAAGGATGAGGCCGGTGATCAACAGGCCGACGAGCGGGTCGACAATCGGGGCGCCGAGGGCGACCGCAACGGCGCTGACGATGACGCCGACGCTGACGATCGCGTCGCTGCGGGCGTGGTGACCGTCCGCGATCAGCGCGGGACTCGAAAGCAGCCGCCCTCCCGCCAATCGCACCCGCGCCGCGACGGCGTTGCCGGCCACCCCGGCTGCGCCCGCGAGGCCGAGCGCCAGCACGTGCTCGGGCGCCAGCGGGTGGACGATCCGCTCGATCGCAAAGGCGCCGGCGGCGACCGCCGAGGCGAGAATCGCGACTACGATCGCGAGGCCGGCGACGCGCTCGGCGCGCTCGGATCGCAGCAGGAAGGCAAGGCCCAGCGGCACCGCGGTGAGCGCGTCGCCGGAGTTGTGGATCAGGTCGGCGAGCAGGGCGACGCTGCCGGTGGCGACGTAGATCGCGGCCTGCGCGATCGCGGTGACTCCAAGGATCGCGAGCGAGGTCCCGACCACCCGGAGACCCTCGCGCGAGCGCCTGATGCTGGGATCGACCAACCCGTGAGAGTGCCCGTGGCCATGCTGGTGCTCGGTACCGGAGGCACGCGGGCGCCGCTCGTGGGTGTGTGGCCCCGTGTGGGGGTGCGAGTGAGTGCGGGGGCCATGGCGGTGAAGCTCCCCGCGCAGGTGTTGGTAGGCGAGCTCCACGTCAGTTGCCCCTACTCATACACGGTCCTTTACAGCCGGCGAGCATCGGGTTAGGTTGTCCTTCCGCGACGAAAGGGGAGAAGCGATGGAGGGGAAGACTGTTGATGCTGTCGAGTTCCGCGACAAACAGCGGCAGCAGTGGGACAGAGCGGCGTCCGGCTGGCGGAAGTGGACGGAGCTGATCGACGAAGCGGCGGGCGGAATCAGTGAGCGCCTGGTCGAGCTCGCAGGAGTGGAGCCGGGCAGCCGAGTGTTGGATGTGGCCGCGGGCTATGGCGAGCCCTCGTTGAGCGCGGCCCGAAGGGCTGGAGCCGAGGGCGCCGTGGTGGCCACCGACATCTCCGCTGAGATGCTTGCCTTCGGCCGTGAGCGCACCAAGGCCGCCGGGCTCGACAACGTCGAGTTCATGCAGGCGGATGCGTCGGCCCTCGACTTCCCGCACGAGAGCTTCGACGCCGCGGTCTCACGCTGGGGAATCATCTTCGAGCCCGATGCAGAGGGAGCCGCTGCCCGGGTTCGGGGTTTCCTCAAGCCCGGGGCGCAGATGGCGATCAGCTCCTGGGGGCCGCCGGAGCATGTGCCCTTCTTGGCGATCCCGATGCGGACCGCGATGAAGCGCCTCGATGTGCCGCCGCCACCACCGGGGACGCCTGGGCCGCTCTCACGCCCGACTCCCGAGACCCTGGGCGGCCTCCTCGAGGGGGGCGGCTTCTCCGATGTTCAGGTGGAGGAGGCCGAGGTCACGGTGGAGTGGGAGTCGCCGGAGGAGTTCACCACCTTCATCAAGGAGATCGCCCCGCCGATCATCGCGATGATCGAGCCTCACCCGAAGGACGTCCAGGACGAGATCTGGGCCGCGATCACCGAAGCGGTCCGGGAGGCGGCGGCGGATTCCGGCAAGGTGCGGCTTTCGAACCAGGCGCTCCTGGCAGCCGGTCAGGCTTAGCGACGACGTGAGCACGTACGCGTTCGGATCGCTGGACGAGCTCGGCGACGGCTACGGCTTTCGCAAGGT
>JBOGZE010000287.1:0-2734 GCA_050697055.1 Solirubrobacterales bacterium | reverse complement strand
CGATCAGGCCGGCCTCACCGCCGAGCGAGCCCGGGCGGCGGCAGACCGGCTTCGTGGGCACGGCCCGATGCCGGCTACGCACCGGCGCCGGCGCGGGATCAAGATCGCCGCAATCGCAGCCGCGGTGCTGATCGTGATCGGCGGCTCGGTGCTGCTGGTCCGGCAGGTCTACTTCCTCGGCACCGACGACAGCGGCCGGGTGGCGGTCTACCGCGGGCTCCCCTACGAGTTGCCTTTGGGGATCAATCTCTACTCGGAGCAGGAGGTGATCGGCGTCCAGGCCTCGACCCTCTCGCCCGAGCGCCAGGACGTGGTCACCGAGCACAAGCTGCGCTCGAAGGACGACGCGCTTGACATCGCCAACGACATCGAGCAGCGCGAGGGCGCCGTACCGGCGACGCCGCCTCCGGCCCCAGCACCGGCCGCGCCGGCGAAGCGCAAGAAGCGGGCCGCGCAGGCCAAGAGAAAGGCGGCAGCCCGAAACAGTGCTGCCGGATCGAGCACCCAGCCTTGAGCGCCCGCACCCGCGAGCTCTTTGCCCTGATACCCGTCGCCCTGCTGGTCACGGCGGGCTTCACCGCGATCCTGATCGTCAACTCCGACGAGATCGGCAACCTCAGCGTCCTCTACGGCGCCTATTTCCTCGCCCTCTGCGTCGCCACCCATTTCATCATCCGAGCTCGGCTTCCCGACGCCGACCCCTTCATCTTTCCGCTGGTGGCGCTGCTGGCCGCCTTCGGCGTGGTCATGCTCTACCGCCTCGACGAGGGCCTGGCCCGCGACCAGGCCAACTGGTTCGTGCTCGGGCTTGTCCTCTTCTCGCTGACGATCATCTTCCTCCGCGACTACGAGGCGCTGGAGCGCTATCGCTACGTGATCGCACTTGTCGGAATCGGCCTCCTGATCCTTCCGCGGGCGCCCGGCCTCGGCGACCAGATCAACGGCGCCTACCTCGGCGTCGACCTCGGGCCGCTCTCCTTCCAGCCCACCGAGCTGGCGAAGATCTGCATCGTCGTCTTCCTTGCCAGCTACCTGAACGAGCGCCGCGAGGTGCTGGTGGTCGGGGCGCGCAACATTGCCGGCGTCGTCGTGCCGCCGCTGAAGCACCTCGGGCCACTGCTGGTGGTCTGGGGCGCGGCGATGTTCATGCTCATCTTCATCCGCGACCTGGGCAGCTCGCTGATGTTCTTCGGCGCCTTCCTCGCCGTGATCTACGTGGCCACCGCCCGGATCTCCTTCGTGATCATCGGCCTGGCGATGTTCGTGCTCGGCTCCTGGTTCTTCGCCAACACGATCGGGCACGTGCAGGAGCGTTTCGACATCTGGCTCGATCCCTTCCACAATGCCGGGGACACCGGCTACCAGGTCGCCCAGTCGCTCTTCGCCCAGGCCGACGGCGGGCTCTCCGGTCGCGGCCTCGGCGAGTCGCTGGTCCAGCTCCCCGGGATCAATAGCGAGTGCCGCGCCGACTTCCCGAATTGCGGGGCGATCCTGCCGGCGCCCCACACCGACTTCATCTACGCGGTGATCGTCGGCGAGCTTGGCCTTCTCGGGGGCGGTGCCGTCGTCCTGATCTACGCGCTGATCGCCGAGCGCGGCTTCAAGACCGCGATCCTCGCCGAGGACGGCTTCTCCAAGCTGCTCGCCACCGGGCTCACCGCGATCCTCGCCCTCCAGGCTTTCGTGATCATCGGCGGGGTCACCCGGGTGATCCCGCTGACCGGCGTCACCCTGCCCTTCATCAGCTACGGGGGAAGCTCGATCGTCGCCAACTTCGTCCTCCTGGCGCTCCTGCTGCTGATCTCGGACAAGTCGCGCCGGCGGGTGCGGCTCGAGGGTGAGGTCTGGGAGGAGGCGACGTGAACGCCCAGATCGTCAAGCTCTTCGGCTTCATCCTCGTCCTCTACGCGCTCCTCTTCGGCTTCACCTCCTACTGGTCGGTGTTCGACGCCGACAGCCTCGAGGCCAACACCGCCAACAAGCGCCCGCTGCTGGAAGAGCAGCAGATCGACCGCGGCGAGATCCTCGCCAGCGACGGCAGCGTCATCGCCAGGTCGAATCCGGTGGGCAAGGGCAACGACCGCACCTTCGTCCGCGAGTACCCCGAGGGAGAGCTATACGGCAACCCGATCGGCTACAGCTTCGTCCAGACCGGTCGGGTCGGCTTCGAGCTCTCGCACAACGACGAGCTGGTCGGCAACAAGACCGAGTTCCTCTCGATCCTCGACGAGCTCCAGGGGCATGCGCAGGAGGGGGACACGGTGCAGTCCTCGCTCGACCCCGAGGCCCAGCGGACGGCGATCGAGGCGCTCGAGGGGCAGCGAGGCTCGGTCGTCGCGATCGTCCCCTCGACCGGGGAGGTCCGGGCGATGGTCAGCATCCCCGGATACGACCCGAACGAGGTGGAGAACTCGCAGGCCTTCCAGCGCCTCAATCAGGATCCGGACGCGCCGCTGTTCAACCGCGCCACCCAGGCCGGTTACCAGCCTGGTTCGACGATGAAGGTGGTGACCGCGACGGCGGCGATCGACAGCGGCGAATACAGCCCCGACGACACCGTCAGCGGCCGCTCTCCGAAGGAGATCTCCGGGGTCCCGCTCGAGAACGCGGGGGGCGAGCAGTTTGGCGACATCCCGCTGACCGAGGCGCTCACGAACTCGGTCAACACGGTCTGGGCGGAGGTGGGCGAGGACCTCGGCAAGGACACGATGTACAAGTACATGGAGCGGTTCGG
>JBOGZE010000286.1:0-1711 GCA_050697055.1 Solirubrobacterales bacterium | reverse complement strand
GCGCTGGTCGGATCGGGCTGAGCTAGCCGAACTGGAACGACGCGGACGAGATAGACGGCAGAATAGGGGCCCGCCGCAAGCGGGCCCCTTTCGTGGTACGCCCGGCATGGCCAGGCGCTCGGGGGTGCGAGTCCCCCGTGGATGAGATGGCACTAACCACAAGCCGAAGCCAACTGCGTCGCCGCGAGGCGGGGTGGGAAGGAAGGCGGAGGCGAAATCGCGGCTTGACGGACAGAAACCGCATAGAAGGCGGGGCGGCCCGGGCGAGCCGGCCAATCACGGCGAAGCCCGTTGCCATCAAGGGGCCGCAACGTAGATGCGGCGAGCGCGCGAGGAAGGTGCCTGGCCCTATCCGGGGAGGTCTGCCGGGGGGTCGGCCTCGGGTCGTTCACCGCCCGACACCGCCGCTCGAAAGGGCGACGGGCACCCGGCAGAAGTCAGCAGAGGCCGTAGTAGCGGCGGGATCGTGCGCCGCGAAGGGCCGAACGCGAAGCCGAGGCGAAGGACGCCACGGCTCGGGGGACCACAGCAGCCAACCCGCTCACCGAGCGGGCCTTCGCGCACTGGACGCCTAGGGTGAAGCCCGAAGCTCCCCGCGAAGAGCGAGGCGGCCCCCCGGCGCCCGGCGAGACCGCGCCTCACCCCGCCACGGCGAGTCTCTGGGAGGAGGCCTTCTCCCGCGAGAACCTCGCCGCGGCGCTGAGACGAGTCGAGCGAAACGCCGGTGCCCCGGGCGCAGACGGCATGGAGACCGGGGAGCTTCGCTCCTGGCTTCATCGCCACTGGCCCGAGCTCCGACGCCGGCTCGACGCGGGCACCTACCGACCCCAACCCGTCCGCCGGGTCACGATCCCGAAGCCCGACGGCGGGGAAAGGGAGCTGGGGGTGCCGACGGCCCTGGATCGGATGATCCAGCAGGCCCTGTTGCAGGTGCTCACCCCCGTCTTCGACCCCGGCTTCTCGGGCAGGAGCTTCGGCTTCAGACCGGGACGCTCGGCCCACAAGGCGGTGAAGCGCGCTCAGCGCGACATCGCCGAGGGCCACGAGTGGGCCGTCGATCTCGACCTCGATCGCTTCTTCGATCGAGTCAACCACGATCGGCTGCTGGCCGTGATCGCAAGGCGGGTGGACGACAAGCGAGTGCTGCGTCTGATCCGGGCATACCTGGACGCGGGCGTGATGGCGGACGGCGTGAAGCAGCCGAGCGAGGAGGGCACCCCCCCGGGCTCACCCCTCTCGCCGCTGCTCTCGAACGTCTACCTGGACGACCTCGACCGGGTGCTGGAGAAGCGAGGGCACCGCTTCGTCCGCTACGCGGACGACCTCACGATCTACGTTCGCTCGAAGCGGGCGGGCGAGAGGGTGATGGAGAGCACCACGCAGTTCATCGAGGGACGCCTGAAGCTGCGGGTCAACCGGGGCAAGTCCTCGGTCGGCTCGGCCTTCAAGGCGACCCTGCTTGGGTTCGGCTTCCTGCGCCGCGAGGGCGAGGTCAAGGTGAGGATCGATCCCAAGGCCCGCAAGCGGGCCAAGGATCGCCTGCGCCGCCTCACCTCCCGGCGCTGGGGCGTCTCGATAGAGCGGCGAATCCGTGAGCTCAACCGCTTCACGGTCGGGTGGACGGCCTACTTCGCGTTCGCCGACACCCCGCGGCCGTTCGAGGACCTCGACGAGTGGCTCCGCAGGCGACTGCGGCAGGTCCGCTGGAAGG
>JBOGZE010000285.1:0-8855 GCA_050697055.1 Solirubrobacterales bacterium | reverse complement strand
ACGTTGAAGGAGTCGGGCAGCGGATTGTGGGCGCCCGGGAGCTGCTCGGTCAGGTCGGCCTTGTTCTCGGACTCGAGCCGCTCGCCGAGGAGCTTCAACCCCTCGTCCTTGGAGACGAACTCGACCTCCTTCACGTGCGGGATCCCCTGCAGCCGGGTTTCGAGGGAGTCGACGTCTTGCTGGGTGTAGGGGGTCTCGGTGGTGAGGAAGATGCGGAGGCCGACCTGGTCGCGGACCTCCTCGGTCTTGCCGCCAGTGGTCTGCAGGACCGGGATCAGCACCCCGAGCAGCAGCCCGGTAACGGTGACGGTGACGATCGCGGCCAGGCTCGGGGCGGCGCTCCGCCGCAGCGCCCGCAGGCCCTCGCTGATGAAGAAGAAGACTCGCCCCACGGTCTAGTACCGAGGCTCGTCGTCGCCGATGTCCATCTCGTCCCGCAGGCGGGTGGCGAACTCGGAGGTCGACTCGTCGTCGGCGGTGTACATGCCGGCGGACTGGTCACGGACCACCCGGCCGGCGTCGAGGGCGATCACCCGGCGGCGCATCTTGTCCACCATCTCGCGGTCGTGGGTGACGACGACGACGGTGGTGCCAGTGCGGTTGATCCGGTAGAGCGTCTGCATGATCCCGATCGAGGTGCTCGGGTCGAGGTTGCCGGTCGGCTCGTCGGCGAGCAGGAGCGGCGGGTGGTTGACGAAGGCCCGGGCAACCGAGAGGCGCTGCTGCTCGCCACCCGAGAGCTGGTCGGGAAGGCTCGAGACCTTGTCGGCGAGGCCGACGAGGCGGAGGGCGTCGGGGACCTTCTTCCGGATCTCCGAGCGGGGGGCGCCGATCACCTGGAGGGCATAGGCGACGTTGTCGTAGACGTTGCGGGAGGTGAGCAGCTTGAAGTCCTGGAAGACGGTGCCGATCCGCCGGCGCAGGTGCGGCACCTTGGAGCCGGAGAGCTTGGCGATGTCGCGGCCCGCGATCAGCACCTCGCCCTCGGTCGGCGCCAGCTCCCTGATCAGCAGCTTGATCAGCGTCGACTTGCCGCAGCCGGTCGGCCCGACCAGGAAGACGAACTCGCCCCGGTCGACCCGGAGGCTGACACGCTCAAGCCCGACGTGCCCACCGGGGTAGACCTTCGTCACCTTCCGAAGCTCGACGATCGGCGGCTGTGCCCGGCGCTCGGTGAGGTGCTCAGGCCGGCGTTGCCCGCGGGGGCGGGCGCGATGCAGTGGGGATGTCTGGGATCTCGCCATTGCGGGGCATGCGGGCGCAGCCAGATCCTGCGGTTCGCGCCGCGCCTCAGACAGTGGAACAGCGTAGAGAAGCGTTCGATGCGGTCCGCAAGTTCGATCTCACGATGAGTGACTCTACGGCCGTCATCCAGGCGTGCATGGTCGTGGGGTCACTCATCAAGACCAGCCGTCGCCGTGGATCGGCGGGTGCTGGACGATCGGCTTCTTCAACAGCGCCTCTCGGGCCAGGTCGGCGATCCCGCTGGCGGTCAGCCCGAAGTGCTCCATGCACGCCTCGGCGGTGCCCGAGACCCCGAACTCGTCGGCCATTCCCAGGGCGAAGACCGGGACCGGATGCTGCTCGGCGGCGACCTGGCGAATCGCGTCGCCCAAGCCGCCGACCACCCGGTGCTCCTCGGCGGTGACGGCGACGCCGGTCTTCGCCAGCGACTCGAGCACCCCTTGTTCGTCGATCGGCTTGACGATCGAGACGTTGACCACCTCAGCCTCCACCCCGTCCTCACGCTCGAGCGACTGGGCGGCCTCTAGCCCGCGCCAGACCATGTGGCCGCAGACGAAGATCGAGATGTCCTTGCCCTCCCGGAGGACGTCGAGGCCGGTGCCGAGGGTCTCGGGGATGTGGTCGTAGACGATCGGGGTCTTCGGCCGGCCGAAGCGCAGGTAGATCGGCCCCGGCCGCTCGTAGGACTCGTAGGTCGCCGTGTAGGCCTGGTTGTAGTCGGCCGGGACGATCACCTCCATCTTCGGCATCGCCCGCATCAGCGCCAGGTCCTCGATCATCTGGTGCGAGGCGCCGTCCTCGCCCAGGGAGACGCCGCCGTGGCTGGCGCCGATCCGCACCGGCAGCTCATTGTGGGCGATCCCCAGCCGGACCTGGTCGTAGGACCGGCCGGTGGCGAAGATCGCGAAGGTGGAGGCGTAGGGGATCTTTCCCGTCGCCGCGAGGCCGCAGGACATCGACATCATCCCCGCCTCCGCCGCCCCGCAGTTGAAGAAGCGCTCCGGGAATTTCTTCCCGAATTTCATCGACTGGGTGGAAACCGCGAGGTCGGCGTCGAGGGCGACCACCTCCTCGTGCAGCTCGCCGAGATCGACGAGCGCGTCGCCGTAGGCCTGCCGGGTCGCGATCGGCTCGGTCTGGACGGTGGGCATCAGCTCTCCCCCTTCAACGCCTTGGTCTGCTCCTTCAGCTTCGCCTCCAGCTCCTCCCAGGCCTTGCGTTCCTGCTCCTCGGTGGGGGGCTTGCCATGGAAGCCGAAGCGGTCCTCCATGAAGGAGACGCCGCGGCCCTTCCTCGTCTGAGCGACGATCGCCGCCGGGCGGTCGAGGTGCGGCTGCGCTCGAGCGCCTCGACGATCTGGCTCATGTCGTGGCCGTCGATCTCGACCGCGTTCCAGCCGAAGGACTCGAACTTGGCGCGTGCGTCGCCGACGTCCATCACCTCCTCGGTGGTGCCGTCGGTCTGCAGGTGGTTGTAGTCGAGGATCGCGGTGATGTTCGGCACCTTGTAGTGGGAGGCGGCGGCGGCGCCCTCCCAGGTCTCGCCCTCCTGGCAATCTCCGTCCGAGAGCAGGCAGAAGACCTGCGCGGTGTCGGCGAGGCCGTCGAGGCGGAGCGCCAGGCAGATCCCCACCGACATCGAGAGCCCCTGGCCAAGCGACCCGGTCGAGACCTCGATCCCGGGAGTTCGGTTCATGTCGGGGTGTCCCCGGAGGTGGGAGCCGATCTGGCGCAGGCCCATCAAGTCCTGGGGCTGCGGGTCAGCCGCCCGGGGCCGCGACCGGCTCAAGACGGGAGCGCGAGGGTAGCAACGAGTGACACGACCCGCAGGCTATGCGGCGGTGCCGATGGAATCGTCCCGCGCCGGCTTCGAGCGGCTGCGTCTAGCCTCACCGGGGTGAGGGCGGGATCCCTATCCGTCGCGATGCTCGTCGGCATCGCCCTGAGCCTCCCGGCCTGTGGCCCCGACGACAACGGCGCCGAGAGCGGGACGACGGCGCCGGTGGTCGAGACCGGGCCGGCGAGCCTGCCGCCGGCGGCCACCGAGACCAGCTCCGAAGAGCACCTCGACGAGGGCCAGGGTGCCGGGGAGGCAAGTCCCGAGGCCCCGGCGGTCGGACCGGCCACCGGCGAGCTCCCCGGGACCGACGAGGAGGTGGTGACCCAGACGGTGCGCTTCTACATCGACGCCCTCGACCGCCACGACGCAAGCCTCGTCTGCGAACTGCTGGAGCCGGGGGCCCTGCGGCTCTCCGAGCTTCCGGTAAGGCGGGGCGGCTGCGCGAGCTCCCTGGCCGCATCGATCGGCCATCGCCCCCCAGGCGGGACGCCAGCCTGGAGGCGGACCACGATCGCCGAGATCACCGCAGTCTCCGTGGAGGGGGGCGGCGCCCGGGCGACGGCGACCGTCACCCATCGCTTCGCCGACCGCAAGTACACCTCGATCGAGGAAGACGTGATCTACCTGCGGCCGGAGGGCGAGCGCTGGCTGCTGGCAAAGCCGAGCGGCACGCTCTTCCGCGCGGTCGGCTATCCGGAGCCGCCCCTGAAGGCCTTCACACCACCCTGATCAGGCGGTGCCCCTGCAGACGTCAAGCGCCCGACCGGCCAAACGCCGGGCGATCTAGAACCGGTGGTTGCCGCCGCCGCGGGGAGCGCGCCGGTGAAGGCGCATTCCCTTCCGGTCGACCTGCACGATCCGGGCGTTGGCGCCGCCCGTGCCGGGCTCGAGCACGGTGACAAAGGCGAACCCCTCGGTGAGCGCGCTCGACCAGAGCTGGCCGAAGCGGCGCTTCAGCGAGAGCAGCACCCGGCCGGGCCCGTGCCCGCGGAAGCGGCGGACCATCAGCCGGCTGCGACGCGCATCGGTCCGCACGTAAGCGAAGGCCTTGCCCTTGACGGCGGGGTCGAAGAGGAGCACCCGGTTCGAGCGCACCAGCGCCCGGAACTGTTGGGTGCCGAGGGTGTGCTGAACGACCCGGCTGCCGCTCGGGGTGGCGATCGCGTAGAGGAGGTTGGAGCCGTCGACCGCGGGAGGGCTGAGCTGGCTCGAGCCGCCGATTCCCGCGGCCTGCTGGATCGGCCCCGGGCGGGCGGGGTCGGTGATCGGGCGCGCGAAGATCCCGTCGCCGCCATCCGCCAGCGGCGCCCTGTACACCAGCCAGCTGCTGGAGACGGCGACCGCGTCGGCGCCGGGGGCCGCCACCTCAGCCACCGGCCGCAGCGAGCCGCGGTCGAGCAACCGGACGGTGCCGGAGTCGACGATCGTGGCGATGTAGTTGCCGCCGATCGCGGGATCGTTCCCGGGTAGGGGCAGGTCGCCGCCGCGGCGAAGGATCCCTCCCCCGGTGAGCGGTTCGAAGACCAGGGCGTCCACGGTCGCCGAGGGATCGGTGGCGGGCGCGGCGACGACCCCCCTGGCACCGGCGTTCCCGGGCACCACGACCAGGGCCAACGCCGCGGCGGCGAGAGCGGCGGCGTCGCCGCGCCGCAGGCCGAGGTAGACACCCGGCCTCTCGCACATCAGCTCGGTCGCCCGGATCCCCGGGCCACGGCCGGCGAGCGGCGCCAGCGCCACGATCGGCAGCGCCCGGCCCAACCCGAAACCGGCCCCCAGCAGCAGCCCCAGCGCGGGATCGCCGAGCGCCAGGCTGATCCCGGCCAGCGCCCAGACGCCGAAAGAGAGGACGAAGGTGATGAAGCCGATCCCGAGCAGCAGCCCGTAGAGGGCCGCGGCGAGCGGCATCGGCATCAGCCGGCGCCAGTGCTCGGGCAGCTGGCGGCGGATCTGGGGCACGATCCGCGTCCCCCGCAGCTCGAGAAGAGCGGCAAGGAGGGCGATCGCGGCCGCGGCGAGGTAGGAGGCGCTGCCACCGGCCCCGTGAAACAGCTCGCCGACCAGGGCGAGGAGGCAGAAGGTGAGCATCCCGCCCGCGATCGCCCCGGGGAGGAAGGTCGCGCATGCCGCCACCGTCGTCCTCCGGCCGCCGGTATGCCCGGTGGGGCCGATCGTCTCGATCACCGAGAGCCCGCAGGGCGAGAAGGTCCCGGTCGCACCGACCAGCAGAGCGACCGCCGCGAGGGAGATCTCGAGCGCCCCCAGGTCCATCAACACGGCACCTGGGTGTCGTAGTACATGACGCAGAAGACCTTGCGACCGGCGTAGCAGTAACCGGTGAGGGCGGCGTCGCCATTGATCCGCCGGCTGTGGTGCGAACAGCAGTCGGTGAGCTTGCGCACCTTGCCGCCGCAGCAGCGATACCAGGCGCCGTCGACCTTCGTCCCGATCCCGTAGACGCTCTGCACCCGGTCGCATATCCGCGTACGAGGCGCGGGCGGCAGGGGGCGGCCGTCGGGGTCACGCAGGGGCTCGCCGTCGTCGCCGATCGGCTGGCCCGCCTCGTTCACCGGGCGCCCGGCGTCGTCGATCGGGTGGCCGTCGCTGGCGCGCAGCGGGTAGCTCCGGGAGTCGATCCGGGGCAACCCGGTCGGGTGCGGGCAGGACCCGGTGGTGAACGTGTGGCCGCAGAAGTGGAAGGCGTCCGACTCGCCCGGCTCGATCAGGGTGCCGACCGTCCGCGTGGCCGTCGCCGCCACCAGGGCGGCGCCGACCCGGGCGAGGAAGCCCCGGCGCGAGCTGTCGCGGGCGAGTGACTCGGTCAGCCGGTCGAGATGCTCAGGCACCCGCGGGGACCCGGTCGAGCGCCTCGCGAATCCCCCCATCGGCCTCGCCGCCGGCCTCGATCCCGCCGGCGCGGCGCCGCTCCGCGGTCGCGATCACGCTCTCCAGCTGGGCGAGGTTGTTGAAGGTCCCCTTGGCGAGCACCGTTCCCTCGCGGTCGAGGGCGATCGCGAAGGGGCTGCCGGGAATCCCGAGTCCGCGCCACACCCCCGCCTCGGCGACCTCGTCGAATACGCCGACCGCGATCTCGGGCTCGCGAGCGAGGCTCTGGATCGCCGGCTCGAGGCTGCGGCACATCTGACAGCCCTCCGAGGTGAAGACGGCGAGCGCCGTCCGGGCCTGCGCCAGCGGGATTCGCGCGAGCAGCTCCGGTGCCGTAGCCCCCAGCTCCGGGCCCTCACCGGCGACCTCGAGGGCGCCCGCGGAGCCGAGCCGGAGGCGGAGCATGCCGACCTCTCGCGCCAGCGCCAGGACCGCGACGGCGAGGCCCGCGCAGGACGCGAGCGCCAAGCCGAGCCCGATCCCGAGCCACTGATCGGTGCTGAGCTCCACCGACGAGACGCTGGACACCGCGGCGAAGGCGGCGGCGAGCAGCACGTTCCTGGCGACCCCGAGCCCGCTCACCCGCGAGCGGGCGCCGAAGCAGGCGCAGGGGGCGCCGGCGCGGCCGCGGAGCAGCGCGCCGGCTATTACCGCCGCGAGCAGCAACATCAGGGCGGCGGCGCCGTAGGCAGCCGGGTCCCACCCCATGGCGACGCCCGCGGCGAGGCCGAGCTCGACCACGATCAGCAGTGCCCAGGCAAGGCCCCGGAGCGGCCCCTCGGCGAAGCCGAAGCTCGCCAGCGCCGCCCGGCTCGACGACGGAGACGCGAGCTTTGAGAGCGCTGCCACCGCGAGCACTCCTGCCAGCACGACGCGGAAGACGATCTCGATCATCCCTCCGGCCGCAAGCTAGCAGCCGCGGGTCGCTACTGGCCCAGCGCGAGCCTCACCTTCTTGTTGCAGCGCTTGCGCTTCTTCTTGTTCTTCAGCTTGCGGCACTTGGCAAAGGGATCCGTCTGGGTTGCGGTCGCCCCAGCTGCCGCTGGCTGGCTGCCGCCGGATGGCGGCGGTGGCGGTGTCGAGCTCGTCGGCTGGCCGCCGCTGCCGATCACGTTGTCGTGCGGAGAGATCCCAAAGGTCGTCTCGAGGCTGGCCACATTGGTTGCGATTGAATCTCGCAGGGCGGCGGCGACGCGGGTATACACCCCGGGCGCGTCCGGTTGCGCGCAGCCCGCTCCCCAGCTGGTGATTCCGACCAGGCGATAGCCGCCCCCCTCCAGGGCCGCCTGCATCGGCCCGCCGCTGTCGCCAAAGCAGGTGTCCACCCCCCCTTGCGGGTAGCCGGCGCAGACCATCGTCGAGCTGTTGAAGTAGAGGCCGTAGTCGGCGGCGCAGGTGGAGTCGGCAACGATCGGAACGGTGGCGACCCGCAGGGTGTCGCTGCCGCCGCTACCCGGGCCGCTCTCGGCGGTCGCCCCCCAACCGGTGATCTCCTCCGGGCTTCCCGAGTCCCAGAGCGCGCCCTCGTCGGAGCCGGCGATGTCAATCGCCGGCGCGCCGTTGTACGGGGACTGGAGGACGATGTAGCCGACATCGTTCGAGGGGACGCCTTGACCTGGCCCGTAGCCTTCGTCGTAGTTGGCCTGGTAGGCGACGCCCTGGACGTCGAACTCCGAGCTCGGCGGAGCGGTGGACAGCGTGGTCTGGCCGAGAACGATGTCGACGTCGTCCGGGTCGAGGCTGGAGTTGTTCTCGGGATCCGTGTCGAAGACGCAGTGGGCTGCGGTCAGAACGATGTAGGGCGTGATCAGCGAGCCACCGCAGAACTGGCGCTGGAAGGGGTTGCCGCTGACCTTCGCCGGGTCATAGACGACAGCCGCCTGCCACGGGTATTGCTCAATCGTCGTCGTCGAGCCGCCGACGACTCGAGGCTGTGGCGATTGCGCATTGGCAGACGGCACCACCGTCAGCAGCGCGAGAACGAGACATGCCAGGAAGGCGACTCGGATCCTCCCCATTACCCATATTGAATCGGAAATAGGTGAGCGAAACTTAAGCCTGTGCCTAGCCGATCGCGACCATGCGCTCGATCGGCAGGGTGGCGCGCTTCGCGATCTCCTCGGGCACCTTGACCTCGTACTTGAAGTCGCGGAGGGAGTCGCGGACCTTGGGCAGGGTGATCATCTTCATGTACTTGCAGAAGGCCATCCGGTTGGCCTCGATCAGCTTCGCCTTCGGCGCCGCCTGCTGAAGCGGGTGCAGCATCCCGTTCTCGGTGGCGACGATGTACTCGCCATCCGGGTGCTCCTCCATGTAGTCGAGCATCCCGCCGGTGGAGAGCATGTGAACCCCGTCGGGATCGATGTCGCCCGCGGCTACGTACTCCATTGCCTGGGTCGCGCAACCGCACTCGGGATGGATCAGGAACTCGGCGTTCGGGTGCTCCTCGCGGACGGTGGTGATGTCCTTGGGCCGGATCCCGGCGTGGACGTGGCACTCGCCGTCCCAGATGTGGAAGCGGGCCCGCCGCTCCGGATCCTCCTTGATCCCGGTCTCGCGCTCGACGAAGGCGCCAAGCCACATGTCGGGGCCGAAGAGGATCTCGGTGTCCTCGCCGTGCTCCTTCCAGATGTGCTCGACGACGGCGACAGCGTTGGAGGAGGTGCAGCAGTAGTCGGTCTCGGCCTTCACCTCGGCCGAGGTGTTCACGTACATGACCACCTTGGCAGTGGGATGCTCGGCCTTCCAGGCGCGGAGCTGATCGGCGTTGATCGACTCGGCGAGCGAGCAGCCGGCGCCGAGGTCGGCGATCAGCACGGTCTTGTCGGGGCAGAGGACGGAGGCGGTCTCGGCCATGAAGTGGACGCCGCAGAACTCGATCACCTCGG
>JBOGZE010000284.1:0-1887 GCA_050697055.1 Solirubrobacterales bacterium | reverse complement strand
GCGTAGGAGCGCGCCATCACCGGCCACTCCTGGGCCGCCTTGACGATCGCCCAGGCGATCAGGTGGGTGAAGCTGACCTTCATCCCCAGGTCCTTGAGCACCCCGTTGAGCGCCTTGCGCTTGGCGTCGAGGGTGTCCACCGCCAGGGTCCGGAATGAGGTGGCGGTGGGGACCGAACGGCTTTCCTCCATCGCCTTGGCGAGCATCGCCGCCGGGCCACGGAGCGGCTTGACTTCGCCGGCCGCCGCCGGTGCCGCCGGCGCACCGCCGTCTCCGGCGGCCGCGAGCACGTCCTCCTTGGTGATCCGGCCGCCGAGGCCGGAGCCCTTCACCTGTTCGAGCTTCACCCCGCTCGCCTGAGCGGCGCGCCGGGCGACCGGCGTCGCCCTCGCCCCATCATCAACCGGCACGTCCTCCCTCGTCTTACGGGTCGCTCCTTCGGCTTCGCCTGCGGAGCGCCCTCGCATCTCGGGCGTCTCGGGTGAGTGCGCGGGCTCGGTGGCAACCCGTGTCGTGTCGGCCACGCCAGCGGGCGCACCGTCACCCGACGTTGCGCCGGCGCCCTTGGTCATCTCCGCAAGGGGCTTGCCGACCTCGATCGTCTCGTCGGGCTTGACCAGGATCTTGGTGATCGTTCCCGCCGCTGGGGCGGGGACCTCGGCATCGACCTTGTCGGTCGAGATCTCGACCACGGTCTCGCCCTCATCGACCGAGTCGCCCTCGGCGACGTGCCACTCGAGCACGGTGCCCTCGGCGACCGACTCGCCCATCTCCGGCATCGTGATCTCGAGCGTCTCCCCCCCGCCCTCGGCGGGAGGCTGGGTGGTCTTTGTGACCGTTGCGCTGTTGCTTTCCTCCGGCTCGGCGGCCGGGCGATCGTCGCCGGCGCCGTTGGCGCTCTCGTCAGCGGCCTTGGCCCGCTCCTCGGCCGGGGGCGCCGGCGCGTCCTTGTCCCTGCCGGACGGTGCGCCGTTCGGATCGATCTCAGCCATCGGCTTGCCGACCTCGATCGTCTCATCGGCCTCCACGAGGATCTTGGTGACGGTGCCTGAGGCGGGAGCGGGGACCTCGGCATCGACCTTGTCGGTCGAGACCTCGACCATCGTGTCCCCCTCGCTGACCGCGTCGCCCTCGGCGACATGCCACTCGAGCACGGTGCCCTCGGACACCGACTCGCCCATCTCGGGCATAACCAGCTGAACCTTCTGCCTGGTTGCCATTCCCGCTCTAACTCTATGACCTTACCCAAGGGTGCTCGGCACGGATCATGCGGCGATCTCGCTCCAGAAACGTGTCGAGTGAGCTCAGCCCAGCCGGGCGATCAGGTCGACCTCGGGCCAGCCGTGAGGCTGGAGGTAATCCCGGGTCGGGGCGATCGATTCGCAGAAGGCGCAGGCGATCTGCTCACTCCAGCGGACCGGCGCGGCGAGCGCGATCGGCATCCCGCACTCGGGGCAGGCGAGCGAGCGGGTGGCGAGGTGGGCAACCCGCGCGCTGGGACGGATCTCGACCTGGCCGGCAGTCGCCCGGAGGCGCTCGTCGCGCTCGGGATCCGGCTGGGAGATCGGATCGAAGACACCCACGCCCTGATTATTGCGCTCGGCGGTTCCCGGCCTCACCCTCTTCAAAACGGGTCGCTCCTCGATGACTAAGCGGGTCGCTCCAACATGAAACGGGTCGCTCCTTACGGAGCGCCCTCGCATATCCCTCGCATCTGCGGAGCCCCCTCGCATGACCCGCCGTGTAAGTTCCGCGGTGAAGATGGAGGAGGGGTGAGATGAGCTATTTCGTCACCGGAGCCACCGGGTTCATCGGCCGCAACCTGGTCGAGCTGCTGCTCGAGCGCGGGGGCACGATCTACGTGCTCGTTCGCGAGGGGTCGAAGGG
>JBOGZE010000283.1:0-1867 GCA_050697055.1 Solirubrobacterales bacterium | reverse complement strand
AGCACGCGATCGCGCGCTCCAGGTTCGCCGTCCGGTCGCCCGTCGGAAGCTCGGCGTAAGCCTCGCCCAAAGTGCGCTGCAGCGTGGCGTACTCCAGCGGGGCTGCCTCCGCCGTGAGGAAGCGCTGCGCCTCCGAGTAGCAGGCGATTGCCCGCTGCAGATTCCCTTCTCGATCGCCTGTGAGCTGCGCTCGGTGAGCATCGCCGTGCTTGACAAGACGCATGCCGCGATACGACGCGATGCGTTCCGGCAGGCGCTGCAGCATCTGCGGTCAGACGACCGTGGCGCCTGGGTCCCCGTAGAGGGTGTATGCGAGCCAGGTCGGGTCGCCGGGTTCGTCTCGGATCGCGTTCCTGGCCTTCTTCGCCGCCTCGCCGAGAGGGTCGCCGGCGAGGGCTGCCCGGTAGAACTCCTGCGCGTAGGTGCTGGCGGAGCTGTCGACCACCTCCCAGAGCGAGCCGACGAACGCCCCCGCTCCGGCCGTGAGGAAGCTCACAGCCCAACCCTCCAGGGTCGTGTACAGGGGCGCCTGCCCGTCCGTGCGGCAGGCGTTCATGAATACGAGAGGGGCTGCCTGGTCGAATCGGCCTTTGTGTGGTCCCAGAAAGACCGGCTCAAAGGGCTGGCTCTCGATCATGATCCGTGAGGCGTTCGGCGCGGCCGCGTCGAATGCGTTGTGGCAGGCGAAGTGGAGCAGCCCGAAGTCGGCCGCGTCGAAGCGCTCCAGGAGCGCCGGGAGGGTCGCGATCGTCTGGGTAACCACGTTCTTCGATGTCAGGAGCTGCCCGACCGCCTGAACCTCGGCCGGGGCGGAGGCGAGCGACTCGGCCCCGGAGAGGACGATGTCGGCGGAGCCGATCCGGAGCTGGTTCGGGGGTGCGGGGCCGCGCCTTCGCCTGGCCACCGGGAACTGGTCGATGAGGAAGCCGGCGTCACGATCGGGAGGATCGCGCGGGTAAAGCAGCTCCCAGGGGACCGGGTCGCCGGCGGCGATGACCGTGAGTTTGCTGATCCGGTCGCGGCGCGCCCAGAACTCGTTCTTCAGCGCCTCGGGGATGAACCCGTCCCAGAGCGCGATGCCCTGACTCTTGAGCCACGACAAGGTCGTCTTCGCGTCCCAGGGAGAAGTGCCCCTGGCGAGGGCGTTCAACTGCTTGACGAGCTCCTCGACCGCCTGCGAGGGCGTCTTCAGCAGCTGGTGGGAGATCGCCTCGTCGGGAACGTCGCCGCTCCAGTCGATCAACTGGTAGCGGTAGACGGCCTCATTTGGTCTTGGGTCGTACGTGATGATGAGCGACACCTCGCCCGGATCGCGGGCCCTCCCGCCAACCGGCGCGACATGCTCGACCGCTTGCCCGGTCGTCGCGTCGACCTCAATCGTCGTCTGCACATGCAGCCCACCCAGGTGGGTGCCGCCGAGGAACGCCTCGAGCTGCAGGCCATGGACGCCCACCTCGGTCGCCTCGAGATCGAAGGCCGCCAGAGGCGAATCCGTACCGGGGAAGACCCTGAGCGCAACCCGCTCGGGGGAGCGGGCGGTGAAGCCGGGGTGGTCGACGAGGTTCAGCACGACCTCCACGCCCTCGGGCGGGATCTCGACGGGCGCGAGCGCCGCCGAGAGCCTCTCGGCTTGCTGAACACCCACCAGGACGATCAGCGATACGACGTCGCCCAGCCGAACATGCTCGGGGAAGCGACCGTTCAGGTAGCGCTGCTCCAGTCCCGGCTTAGGCCGCGCATCGGGGGCGGCGCCTGTAACGCCGGCGACGACCGCGGCCTCACCGCCGCCGCGCACCTTCCGGCTTGTGCGCCCGGGGTGTGCCTCCGCTCCGGCTGGCTCGGCTTCGCCTATGACGACGAAGACGTC
>JBOGZE010000282.1:0-2674 GCA_050697055.1 Solirubrobacterales bacterium | reverse complement strand
GGGCCGAAGAACTCGACGAACTTGGAGACGACGCCCTTCTCCCGGAGCATCTCGGTCACCGTCAGCACGAGGTCGGTGGCCGTCGACCCCTCGGGCAGCTCGCCGGTGAGCTTGAACCCGATCACCTGCGGCAGCAGCATCGAGATCGGCTGGCCCAGCATCGCCGCCTCCGCCTCGATCCCGCCGACGCCCCAGCCGAGCACGCCAAGGCCGTTGATCATCGTCGTGTGGGAGTCGGTGCCCACGAGGGTGTCGGGGTATGCCTGGGTGACGCCGTCCGATTCGCGCGTCCAGACGCAGCGACCCAGGTACTCGAGGTTGACTTGGTGGCAGATGCCGGTTGCCGGCGGCACCACCCGGAAGTTGTCGAACGCCTCCTGGCCCCAGCGCAGGAAGGCGTAGCGCTCGCCGTTTCGCTCGTAGTCGCGCTCCTCGTTGATCGCGAAGGCGCGGGCATTGCCGAAGGCGTCGACCTGAACCGAGTGGTCGATGATCAGGTCGACGTCGACCTGGGGGTTGATCGCAGCCGGGTCCCCGCCCAGGTCCTCGATCGCATCGCGCATCGCTGCCAGGTCGACCACCGCGGGAACGCCGGTGAAGTCCTGCATCAGCACCCTGGCCGGCTGGTAGGGGATCTCGATCGAGGGCTCAGCCTTGGCGTCCCAGCTGGCGATCGCCTCGACGTCGTCGGCGGTCACCGCGGTCCCGTCCTCGAGGCGGAGGGCGTTCTCGAGCAGGACCTTGAGCGAGTAGGGGAGGCGGGCGACGTCGAACCTCTGCTGGAGCGCGTCGAGACGATGGATCTCGTACTCGCGCTCGCCGACGGCGAGCGTCGACCGGGCTCCGAAGCTGTCGGCTGCGCTCACAGACCCAGTATGACCGCCAGGCTTCGGCTCCTAACGCTTGTCGCCATGCCCCAGGTGGATCTGCTCGGCGATCCGCGCGGCCCCGCCGCGCCGCTGCACGCGGCCCGCGAGCCCCGGATGCCGGTGGCCGATCTCGGTCAGGAAGCGCGCCCGGCGGGGGGCAACCGTGATCTCCGAGCGGTTGCGCTGGATCGCGCGCACGACCGCCTTCGCGACCTTTCTGGGCGTCGTCGTCCCAAGCCCGGGCGCGGGCTTCGCCCCCGTCTCGTGAAACATGCCGGCCTCGCGCACGAAGTGCGGTGAAACCACGGAGACGCCCACCCCATGGGGAAGAAGGTCCTCGCGTAACCCGAAGGCGAAGCCCCGCAGCCCGAACTTGGTCGCGGCGTAGATCGAGGCCCTTGGCGAGGCGACCTTGCCCGCGAGGGAAGCGATGAAGACCATGTGGCCCTCCCCCTTCTCGGTCAGGTTCGGGCCGAGCTCCCGCGCGATCAGGATCGGGGCCTCGAGGTTGACGCGAAGCGCCCTCCTCACCTCCTCCCCGCTAAAGCTCTCCAGCCTGCCGGTACCGGGCAGCGCCGCGTTGGCAACGAGGACGTCGACGTCCCCGGCGTCCCGGACCAGCTTCTCCGGCGCCCCCTCCTTGGCGAGATCGGCGACGACCACCGTGTGTCGCCGCGCGCCCCCCGGCAGCGAGCGCGCCAGCTCCTGCAGGTCGTCCTTCTTGCGCGAGCTCAGCACCAGCTTCGCTCCGTTGGCGGCAAGCTGCTCGGCGATCGCCCTGCCCAATCCCCCGGTGGCCCCGCTCAACAGCACCCGCTTCCCATCGAGTTCCACGCAGGGCAACGTACCTCACGCTGTTGCATGAGCGTCCGCTCATCTTTGCTAAGGTGCCGCGCCAACAACACGCCGAATCTCGCCCCGGCCAGGAGGGGCGGGAGCGGGGGAACCAAGCAGTTTGGGGCGAACCCACCTAAGTGGGGGCGCAGGCTCCTTTAGCGCCAGCCCGTCAGCTAACCCCGTAGGCCGACGAAGGAGATCGGTTTGCGCTCAAACACGCTTAGGAAGAGGAGGTGGCTCGCGCTGGCGGGGCTGACGGCGCTGTTCGCGCTGGCGGCTGCGGTGCCAGCCTCGGCCCAGACGGGCGGAACGCCGCCACCCGGAAGCACCGAGCCGACCCCGACGCCGACGCCGACCGGCCCCCCCGGCAAGGCGACGCTGCTGCCGAACGGAAAGGCAGTCGCTCCCGCGAACGCGCCCCCGGCGGTGCAGAACGCGATCAACGCCGGCAATGCGATCCGAAAGCGGCCCTACGTCTGGGGCGGTGGGCACCAGAGCTTCATCTCGACCGGGTATGACTGCTCGGGGGCGGTCAGCTACGTCCTCAACGGCGCCGGCTTGCTCTCCAGCCCGATGCCCTCGGGCCCGTTCATGAGCTGGGGCCTGCCCGGCAAGGGCTACTGGATCACCGTCTACGCGAACGGGGGTCACATGTATGCGGTGATCGCCGGCCTCCGCTTCGACACCTCCGCGGTCGGGGAGTCGGTGCGACGCGGCAGCGGGCCGCGCTGGCGGGCCAGCAAGCGCAAGCCGACGGGATATGCCGTGCGTCATTACCAGGGCTACTGATGGGTGCCGACGAAAGGAGGGTGAGCGTGATCCTGTCAACGACCAACCGGAGGCTGCGCCTGGCGATCGGGCTCGCCCTCGCCTGCGCGTTGAGCACCGCGGCCGTCGCCTCGGCCCAGACCGGCGGCACCCCGCCGCCCGGTAGCACCGACCCGGCGCCGGCCCCGACGCCAATCCCG
>JBOGZE010000281.1:0-3866 GCA_050697055.1 Solirubrobacterales bacterium | reverse complement strand
GCGAAGACCCCGGCGTCGGCCGGGGTCTTCGGGAGTCCAGCTCTCTCAAGCCGATTACGCGGGGTTGCGTGCGACCACGCGGCTGAGTGCAACGCCGCCCGCGAGCAGCAGCAAGCCGCCACCCACGATCAGCGCCACGTCAAGCCCAGTGAACGCAAGGAGGCCACCCTCCTCCGCGCCGCGAGCCTCGGCCGCGGCGGCGCCGCCACCGGCGCCAGCTTGGCCTGCAGCCCCACTGGGTGGCGCCCCACCGGGTGCAACCTGACCCGCGACCCCGCCCGCTTGGCCGCCGTAGCCGGCACCCGAAGACTGGGCGAACGCGGCAGGCGCCAGAGCGAGAACAGCGGCAATGGCTGCAAGGATGCACACCCCTCGGGTTGATCCCTTTACCTTTTCCACCTTCTTACTCTCTTCCTGTTTGGGCCTGCCGAAAACCGGCGAGACCAGGCATTTCTCCGATTCCCCATAGCCTCGAAGGTCAAACGATAATGGCAGAAGCCCGGCCCTGATGTACCCCGCCAACCCGCCAATCGGGGTGTTGAAGGCCAATTCGAGGCAGATCGGAGTCCGTCACGGTCGGGTTATTTGTCCAGGCCGGGCCCTCGGAGCTGAGGGGACCGCACGCCGTCGGCGCCTCTAGACTGCGGGCGGTGGAGGCGGCGACCGAGCGACGAGAGCTGAGTGGCGAGAAGGCGCGCCGGATCGTCGAGGCAATGCGCTCGAGCGTCGCCCGGCGGGGGATCTCGGGCTCGACCTTCGAGCACGTCGCCCGCGAGGCTGGGGTCAGCCGCGGGCTGCTCCATTACTACTTCGGCACCAAGGAGGCGCTGCTGGTCGAGGTCGTCAGGCGCGACACCGAGCACCGGATCGCCCGCCTCGACGAGCCGCTGGGCAAGGCAAGGACCGCGGAGGAGATCCTCCAGGCCCTGGTGGCCAGCCTCGAGGACTCGATCCAGAACGATCCCGGCTTCTGGGTGCTGCTCTTCGAGCTGTTCACGGCGGGTCGCCGCAACCCCGAGATCCAGCGCGAGGTCGGCGAGCTCTTCAACCGGACGCGCGACCACGTCGCCGAGATCTTCCGCGCGAAGGAGGCGGAGGGGGTCATCTCATTCCGCGCCGACGTCGACGCCGTTGTCGCCTTCCTCTTCGCGCTTGCCGACGGGATCGCACTGCAGGTCCTCTCCGACCCCCAGCGCGACCACGCGGAGATGATCGCCGCCGGCACCGTGGCGGCGCGGCACCTGCTGACCGCCGAGTAGCGGCCGCCCCGGGCGCGCCTTGACGTCGGCCGGTCCGTCTTCGCGATGGTGTGATCGACCTCACACCGATCGCCAGGGCGGCCACATACTGTCTGTATGTCTTCTTGGCCAGCCGGCCAGTACGCGTTAGACCAAAGCAATGCGCACCCTGATGGCAAAGCTCGCCGGCATCATCGCCCGCCGCCGCTGGCCGATCGTCGGCGCCTGGCTGGCGATTGTCGCCTTCTCGCTGCCCCTGGCCGCCCGCCAGACCGAGGATCTGAGCGGCGGCGGCTTCGACGTACCCGGGAGCCAATCCGAGTCCGTCGAGAAGGCGGTGGGGAGCGACTTCGCCTCCTCTGACCGCGGCCGCCTGGCGCTGGTGCTGCGGCCCCAGCCCGGTCTCACCTCGCAGGAGGCGGCCGCCGCGCTCGATCGGACCACCGCCAAGGTGTCGGAGGCTGACGATGCATCGCTCGCCGCGCCGGTCGCCGCCCGGGCGACGGCCGAGCTCGCCGCTGGCCGGGTCGCCGTGGCGCCGATCGATGCCAAGGGCGACGCCGACGCGCTCGTCGACACCGCCACCCAGCTTCGCGACGAGCTTTCTCCCGGTGAGGCCGAAGGCGGGGTGACGCCCTATGTCGTCGGCCAGCCCGCGATGTGGGCGGCGCTCTCGGAGATCTCCAAAGAGGACCTGGAGAGCGCGGAGGTCACCGGCTTTCCGATCGTCGCCCTGATCCTGATCACGGTCTTCGGCTCGCTCGCCGCCGCCAGCCTCCCGCTCGCCCTCGGCTTCGTTGCCGTCACGATCACCGGCGCCGTCATCTACCTGCTCTCGCAGCAATTGGAGATGTCGGTCTTCGTCACCAACATGGCCTCGATGATCGGGATCGGCGTCGCCGTCGACTACTCGCTCTTCATCCTCGCCCGCTTCCGCGAGTCGGTGCGCGCCGGGCGCAGCTCCGCCGAGGCCCGCGCCGAGGCGCTTTCGACCTCGGGGCTGGCGGTTACCTTCTCGGGCCTGGCGGTGATCATCTCGCTCGCCGGTCTCTGGATGGTCCAGAACCAGGCGCTGCGATCGATGGCGCTCGGCGCGATGGGGGTGGTGGCGATCGCGATCCTGGTCGCGACCACACTGCTCCTGGCACTGATCCGGATCCTCGGCTATCGGGTCGAGGCGGGCGGCGTGGCCTGGTCGGTGATCCGCTCGGTCAGGGGCCTCTGGCGCCGGCGACGGCGCCCGGGCTCGACCGATCCCAATCGGGGGAGCTTCTGGCAGCGCTGGACCGATGCGGTGATGCGCCGGCCGGTGCTCTCCGTCATCGGTGCCAGCGCGATCCTCCTGGCCCTGGCGATCCCCGTGCTCAGCCTGACCACCGGCAACGGGGCCCTGAAGCAGTTCTCCCCCGACGAGGACGCTCGGGTAGGGACCGAGCTGGCGGCCGAGGCGACCGGCGGCGGCTCCGACCCGGTGCGGGTCCTGGTCAGCTTCGACAGTGGGACCCTCGCCGATCGCTCCAACGCTGCGGCGGTCCGCGACTTCGCGCGGCTCGCCCGCGAGGATCCCCAGGTCCGCGGGGTGGCGCCCCCGGTCCCCAGCGGCGACCGGGCGCTTGTCGACCTGGAGCCCGCCGAGGGCGCTGAATCGCAGCAGACGCTCGACCTGATCCAGCGGTTGCGCGACCAGGTCGTACCGGCCTCGGCATTGGCGGCGACGGCCGAGGTCGACGTCGGCGGCGAGTCGGCTCGGATCGACGATTCCCGGAAGCAGATCAACGGCTCGATGTGGAAGATCATCGGCTTCGTCCTCGCCTTCTCGTTCGTCGTCCTGATGGTGATGCTGCGCTCGCTGCTGCTGCCACTGAAGGCGGTGCTGATGAACCTGCTTTCGATCGGGGCCGCCTACGGGGTCCTGGTCGCGGTCTTCCAATGGGGCTGGTTGGAGGGCCTACTCGGCCTCCAGGAGCTGGGCGCGCTCGACACGCTCACCCCTCCCCTGGTGCTGGCGGTGGTCTTCGGCCTCTCGATGGACTACGAGGTTTTCCTGCTCTCCCGAATCAAGGAGCGCTACGAGGAGCACGGCGACAATCGCCGCGCTGTCGCCGAGGGGCTCGCCTCCAGCGCCGGCACGATCTCCTCGGCGGCGCTGATCATGGTCGCCGTCTTCTCCGTCTTCGTCCTCACCGGCGTCCCCTCGATCCAGCAGATCGGCCTCGGCACCGCCGTCGCGATCGCGCTCGACGCCACCCTGGTCCGCCTGATCCTGGTGCCCGCGGCGATGGAGCTGATGGGACGCTGGAACTGGTGGCTGCCTGGCTGGCTCGACCGGATCCTGCCGCACGTCGGGCTCGAGGGCACCCTCCCGTCCGCGCCGCCACCCGATCGCGGCACCGAGCCCGCCCGCGCGTAGCGGCGGCCGGTCGGCTAGGTTCGCCGTCCGATGATCGACGGCGAGGGCGCCACGAACGAGACAATGGTCTGGCAGGAGCCCGCGATCGGCGGCTACCCCGATCCGGCCACCTTCGGCCTCTCCGGCCTCGAGCGGATGCGGGCGGGGCGGGACCGGCGGATCCCGATCCCACCGATCGCCTACCTGCTCGAGTTCCCCTTTCGGGAGCTCTCCAAGGG
>JBOGZE010000280.1:0-4678 GCA_050697055.1 Solirubrobacterales bacterium | reverse complement strand
GCCCCCTGGTAGGTGAGCAGCCGCCGGGTGTTGTCGAGGTCCTCGAGTCCGAAGGAGAGGCCGAAGGCGAGCAGCTTCGCGACCGCCATCGTGTCGAGCGCCATCCACTTCGGCACTCCCGCCTTCGTCAGCTCGAGCGCGGCGTACTCGGATGGAAGCGGGTTGGCCTCGACCCAGGCGTTGACGCCGGCGGTGTAAGCATCGAGGCCCGCCTGGCTCTCGGGCGAGAGTGCGTCCAGCGACCGCTTCGCCGCTCGCTCCAACCCGATCGTCCGCAGCTGGACATCAGATGGCAGCGCCCCCGGCCCGAGCAGCGTCGCCAGGGTGCCGCTCGCCGTACGCCGGCTCTGGTCCATCTGGAAGAGCCGGTCCTGGGCATGCAGGTAGCCGACGAGGAAGTAGGCGTCGTGCTCGCTCTTGGCGTAGATGTGAGGCACACCGACCTGATCGCGAACGATCTGGGCCGGCCCCTCGAGACCGGCGAGGGGCAACCCTTGGCTCTTGGCCTGCGGCTGCTGCGCGCCGCTGTCGAAGCCGGCCTCGATTCGCATCTTGGCGCCCGAGGCCCCCGGCACGGCGACGACGGCAACCGCCAGGAGGACGGCGCAACAGAACGCAAACCGCAGCGCTCCTGCGCGTGATCCCTCTCTTGCTGGCAGCTTGGCTGAGATTCGGGTCTCCGCGGCTTCCTTGCAGCTGTGAGGCAGCCCTAGCCTCTCCGTCCGGCGCCCATTCTAAACCCGGGATTGGACAGCCTTCCGACGGATTCAGCGCTCTCCCCCTTCGCTTCCCCGATGAAATCGACCGCAACTGTTGGGTGCGCTGGCCTGTTGAATGGTCAGGCATGAGACGCGCCCTCGGACCGATCGCCATCCTCGCCGCGCTCCTCGTCTGCGCGCCGAGCGCCCTCGCAGCCAAGGCCGGCTACAACGGCCCGACGAGGAAGATCGAGGCCGCCTTCAAGATCGCCCAGTACCACCGGGCGGGTGACCCGGAGGGCTGCTACCCGGCCCCGGCCCGGCTGGTCGCGATCCTCCGTAAGAAGACGAACCTCAGGGTCGGCACCACCGCCAGCTTCAACTCCGTCCACGTCCCCGACGTGGTCTACGTGATCCGGCGGGGCGCCACCTGCGACCGGCTGCGTTTGGCCCTCCTCGCCAAGGCGGGCCTCTGGGTTCTCAACTCGCTCAGCGGTGAGATCCACCCGCGGGGAAAGAGCCTCCGCCCCCCAGACGAGCGCGGCGGTCGGGGTCCGCTCCGGGCGCTCACCGTCGCCACCAAGACCCTCCGGCTCACCAAGCCGGACGAGGCGCAGCGGGGCGAGATCCTCTGCCCGGGCAAGACCTATCCGCTCGGTGGCGGGATGACGAGCAGCCCGCCCCCCGACGCCGACGGCGAGGGCGCCTACCCGCACTCCTATGAGCGCCTCGGCGCCCAGCATGGATGGCACATCAACCCGGTCCTCTTCGACCCCTCGGTCGGCAGCACTACCCCGCGCAGGGTGACCATGCAGGTCGTCTGCGCGAAGGGACTGGTCGCCTCCACCACGCCGCGAAGGACCGTCTTCATCAGGTCCGGCCAGACCAAGACCGCCACCACCCGCTGCCCGAAGGGCCAGGTCCTGATCTCCGGAGGCTTCCAGCGGACCAACTTCCGCGGCCATGGCGGGAACTTCGTCACCGAGTCGCGGGCGATCGGGCCGAATGCCTGGCGCGCCACCGGTCACGCCTTCGGCGTCTACGGCGGCGAGCTCACCTCGATCGCCTATTGCGACAAGAGCAAGCGCCCCCTGCTCACTGAGGTCTCTGCCTCGACCCCGCTCCCAGCCGGCACCTTCGCGACCGCGACGACACCGGGCTGTCCCGCGGGTCAGCGGCTCACCTCCGGAGGGTTCAGCGCGAACGGATCGCAGGACACCTTCTTCGCCGGCGGCTCCTTCACCGACGAGGGCACCTGGTCGGCCTCGGCCTTCGGCTTCTTCGGCCCCGCCCCCAGCCTCACCGCCTACGGCTACTGCCTGCGGGTCTAGCTTTGCAGGCTCAGGCTTGCTGCTCAGCTCAGCTCGCCAGGCACGGATAGGGTGCTCTCAGGTCGCTCCGGGGCGCTCCGAAATGCACATTTCGGGACACGGTTGGGACACGCTTTACTGTTGGAGCATGACCGCGAAGGAAAAGCTGCGCAAGACCGTCGAGGGGTTGTCCGAAGAGGAAGCGGAGGAGGCGCTGCGGCTCCTACGGGCCCGCCAGGAGGATCCACTGATGCGCCGGCTCGACAACGCTCCCATCGAGGATGAGGAGATCTCGGCGGAGGAGGAGGCAGCAGTCCAGGAGGCCCGCGACGAACTGGCGAGCGGCGCCCCCACGCTCTCGCACGAACAGATCAAGCGCGAGTTCGGAATCGAGTGAATGAAGCTCGCTGGCGCGTTCGTTACGTGCCACGTGCGCAGCGAGACCTGCGCCGACTCGATCCGCAGATCCGAGCCCGCGTGCTGACAGCCCTGGAGCGCCTCGCCGCCGATGACCCTTCGATCCAGGAGCGCAAGCTCAATGACGCGGAGGAGTGGCGCATACGCGTCGGTGATTGGCGCGTTCGCTTCCGCCGTGAATTTCCCGAGCGGGAAATCGTCGTCCTGCGGGTCTTGCCCCGCGGCCGTGCGTACCGTTGAGCGATGACCAAGGATCCCTGGACAGACCCCGACCTTCAGCCCGGCGACTTCGACGCAGACCTTGAGCAGATTGATCCGCGCTGCATCGAGGTCCACGAGGGGAACCCATGGGCCAAGCTCACGATCGTTGACGACGAAGTGGTTAAAGAGCTACTCCGCGACGCCTGAGGCTGGCGGCGAGCCCAGCCAGCCCGTGTCTTATGCCGCGGGCAGGTCCTCGTTCATATATACGGGAGCAAATCGCGGGGCGCCAAGTCCGAACCGGAGTGTCCGAGGTCGGCACGAATCGCCCGAATTACCCTCTCCCAAGCGAGCATCGCCTCAACGTCGAAGACGCCGATTAGCGGGGACTCCCGGAAGGCGCCTACCGGAATCGAACCGGTGTAAACGGCTTTGCAGGCTCAGGCTTGGTGATCGGGCCGGCTACTCCAGGCACGGATCGGGTCATCTCAGGTCGCTGAGAGGCCCTCCGAATTGCACATCTCGGGACATATTCGGGACACGCTTTTCGCCGAGTCTCTAGCTCCTGCTTTTCGCGCGGAGGAGGCGTGGCCGGGTCGGGCTCCGACGGTGCTCCTCCGCGTGGAATGCAATAGCGACGGCCAGCAGTCCGCTTCCTCACGCGATGGGAGCCCGCGAGGTGCGAACCGGCAGAGCAGGTCACCTCGGCGGTCTCGAAAATCGCTAGGCGTCGTTAAGGCGTCTCGTGGGTTCGAATCCCACCCCCTCCTTAGCTGGCTTAAGCCGCGCAACCCTCCAACGGTGGATTACGGATGCTTCTGAGGCCCGCCACGGGTAATTTGGTAGAGAGCAGCCGACTTCGGAGGTCAGATCATGAAGCAGTGGCAGATGTGGCTCTGCGGGGCGTTCGCGGCTCTCGCCATCGTCCTGGCAGTGGCGGGGGTTGGAGCGCTGGCGTTTCTGCCCGCCCTCGGGTGCGCGGCGATGATGGGCATGATGGTCTGGATGATGGTGCGGCACTGATCTTCGCGGGTCGGCCTCCAGCAGCCGATGCCCGACTTTCCCGGCCGAGGGTTTCGGATCCATTACGAGGATCGCGGCAGCGGTGACTCAGTCGTCTTCTTGCACGGTTACCTCATGGAGCACCATCTCTTCGATGCCCAGGTGGCTCGGCTGTCGACGCACTATCGCTGCGTCGCTCCGGACCGGCGCGGCCACGGCAACAGCGAGTGCCCCCCTGGTCCCTGGACGATCACCGACCTCGTCGACGATGTCGTTGCGCTCGTTCAAAGGCTCGCGGTCGGCCCCTGCCATCTGGTCGGGATGTCAATCGGTGGCGCGGAGGTGACGAGAATCGCACTCGACCATTCCGAGCTCGTTCGCTCACTCGTCTACGTCGATGCTCCGGCCGATCCCCAGCTGCCCGAAGGGGCCTCGTTCGACCCGGATGAGGTCGCGGAACGTGGCCTCAGCCCAGAGCTCCTCGAGCTCAGCGGCCTCGTGCTCTACGGCGAGAGGTTCCGCACCGAGCATCCGGAGGAGATCGCGGAGCATGTCGAGCGAATACGGCAGCTTCCGAACCGCACAATCGGCGAGGGGTTGCGCATCAACCTCAACACGCAGCCGGTGAGCGACCGCCTGGGAGAGATCGGGATGCCCGCGCTGGTCATCCACGGCAGCGACGATGTTGCGCTCCCACTCGATGTCTCCGCGTCGGTCGCGGCAGGCATCCCGGGGGCGCGGCTCGAGTTGATCGAGGGCGCCGGGCACTCCTGCCCGATCGAAGCCCCGGACGAGGTCACTGCTGCGATCGAGCTGTTCCTCGGCAGCCTCAATTGACCCGGGAATGCCTTGCGTTCTTTACATCAGCGGCTCGATCGGGCTCGGGCATGCGGCGAGGGACCTCGCCATCGCCGATCAGCTGCGGCGGCTGGAGCCCGCCATCGAGATCGACTGGCTGGCGGGCGAGCCGGCGAGGGGATTGATCGAGGGGACGGGGGAGACGGTCCTTCCCGAGTCGGCGGCGTTCGGGGAGACGGACTTCGCCGAGGC
>JBOGZE010000279.1:0-9902 GCA_050697055.1 Solirubrobacterales bacterium | reverse complement strand
GTCTCGCTCAGCTCGAGCGCCCCGATCCACTCGAGCGCCGCCTGCGCCGAGAGCTCCGTGTACTCGCTGATGCTGATCCCGCCGACCTTGACCGCGAGGCTCTCCGGCCGCAGCCGCGCGCCCCTGCAATCCGGGCAGGGCTGCTCCGCCATGTAGCCCTCGACCCGCTCCCGGACGCTTTCCGAGTCGGTCTCGCCATAGCGGCGCTCGAGGTTGTTGACGATCCCCTCGAACCGGACGCTGTAGGAGCGCCGCCGCCCGAAGCGGTTGGTGTAGGTGACCTTGTGGCGCTCGGAGCCGGTGCCGTAGAGGAAGATCTCGCGGTCCTCGTCGGAGAGCTCCTGCCAGGGAGTGTCCGTGTCGATCCCGTACTCGTCGGCGACCGCCTCGACCAGCCGCTTCCAGTAGCGGGAGTGGCCGAGCCGCCATGGTTGGAGGGCACCCTCCGACAACGACAGGGTCGGATCGGGGACCACCAGCTCCGGGTCGACCACGCGCTGGAAGCCGAGCCCGTGGCAGCGCTCGCAGGCGCCGTGCGGCGAGTTGAAGGAGAAGATCCGGGGCTCCAGCTCCGGGATCGAGGTCCCGCAGTTGAGGCAGGCGAAACGCTCGCTGAAGGTGAGCCGGTCGCTGACGTCGCTCGGCAGCTGTCCCGCCGAGCGGGCACCGGTGGAGATCTGGCCCGCTTCGGCAGCTGAGGCCCCTTCCTTGACGATGTCGACTTCCACCACGCCGCCGGCGAGCCCGGCAGCCGCCTCGATCGACTCGGAGAGGCGGCGGCGGAGGTCCGACTTCATCACCAGACGGTCGATCACCACCGAGACGTCGTGTTTGTACTTCTTGTCGAGCTTGATCTCCTCGTCGAGCCGGCGCAGCTCGCCGTCGACGCGGACGCGGCTATAGCCCTCGAGGCGGAACTGCTCGAAGAGCTTCTCGAACTCACCCTTCCGGCCCCGGACCACGGGCGCCATCACCATGAACCGGGTTCCCTCCTCCAGGGTCATCACCCGATCGGTGATCTGCTCAACCGACTGTCCCTCGATCGGCTCTCCGCACTCGGGGCAGTGCGGCCTCCCGATCCGCGCCCAGAGCAAGCGCAGGTAGTCGTAGACCTCGGTCACCGTGCCCACCGTCGAGCGCGGGTTGCGCGAGGTTGTCTTCTGGTCGATCGAGATCGCCGGCGAGAGTCCCTCGATCGAGTCGACGTCGGGCTTCTCCATCAGCCCCAGGAACTGGCGCGCGTAGGCCGAGAGCGACTCGACGTAGCGGCGCTGGCCCTCGGCGTAGATCGTGTCGAAAGCAAGGCTCGACTTGCCGGAGCCGGAGAGCCCGGTGGTGACGATCAGGGCGTTGCGCGGCAGCTCTAGGTCGATCCCCTTGAGGTTGTGCTCGCGCGCCCCGCGGATGACTATGCGCTCCGAGGCAGCCACGCGAACAAGTGTACGAGTGGGCTCAGACCGGCCCGTCGGGCGGCCCACGGCGGGCCGGCGGCGCCAGGCGCCGGCCCGCTTCGCACCTGACGAAGTGCGGGGACCAGGGCAACCGGCCGCAGGTGCCCGAGGGGCAAGCGGCTGAAGCGAGGCAAGGTGCGTGACCAAGAAGAAGGGCCAGGGGACCCGGAAGCACCGGTACCGCTAGCGTCGGCTGATCGCGGAATTACCCTCGCCGCCCCCTGTGACCGGGATCTCCGAGCTGGTGCTCGAGGTCTCGGACCTCGACGCGGCCCGGCACTTCTACCGCGAGGTGCTGGGGTTCGAGGAGACCCTCTACGGCGAGGGGCGCGAGGGGCGCTACTGGTACCTGATCGGGGAGACCGCGCGGCTCGGACTCTGGACCGAGCAGGTCGGCCTCGCTGGGGGCCGCGGCGGCACCCACGTCCACTTTGCCTTTCGGGTCGCCGATCCGGAGATCGACCGCCTCCTGGAACGGCTGCGGGACGCCACCGAGGTCGAGGGGCCGATCCAGCTTGGCCCCGGCCGGGCGATCTACGTCACCGACCCCGACGGCAACGTCGTCGAGTTCTGGAGCCAGGACATGGGCGAGTACGCGAGGGGAGCCCGGGCGGGGGGCGGCCCAGGCACCTTCAAGCCAGGCGAGAGGAACGCCGGCGGCTAACGCCCGGCGCGGGCGAGGACGTCGTCGAGCAGCCCGGAGCGCTCTCCAGGGCCGAACCTCTCAGTGAGCTCGGCCTCGATCTCCTCGCGGCCCTTGCCGTCGATGGCGAGCTTCATCGCCACCAGGCGGGCTGCGGCGTCGTCACCGTTGGCTCCGCCGGTGCTGGACTCCTGCGGCGGCGGCTGGGGGTCCGGAGCGGGACTGGCAGGCAGGGACGGCTCCGGCTGCGGTTCCGGTGCCCGCTCGGGGTCCGGATCGGGCGCCGCTCTCGGCGTCTCGCCGGCTAGCTCGTTCAGTGCTCGACGAGCCCTCTCGATTCCCTCGCGGGCCTCCCCCTCGGCCTCATCCCGGATCCGCTTCGCCTCCACCTCGGCATCCCGGACGATCTGTTCGGCCTTCGCCTCAGCCTCGGCGACCGTACGACGCACGGTGTCCGCCACCTGCGCCGCGAGCTCCTCCGCCTGATGCCCCTCGCTCATGCGCAAAGCGTAGTGCCGCCAGAGCCCCGAGCGTCACTCCGGCGCGGGCACGAGGAGGTCCGCGATCCCGAAGCTGCCCGGCTCGTGCGAGGGCAGGGTCGGCGCCCAGGAGCGGTCTACGGACCGGAACGACTCCGGATCGGCGTCGATGATCCCGATCAGGACTTCCCCGACGATCCGGCCGCCCACCGGGCCCAGCTGGTCCCCGTTGTGGAGGGCTTCGGCCTCCCGGAGCACGTAGATCCAGAGCGGAGTCTCCTCGGTCCAGCCGTGCTCCGCGAGGCCCACCTGGTCGGTGGCGAGCGGCTCGACGCCAAGGACCTCGGCGACCGCCTCGCCAGAGGGCAGCCCGATCGCCTGACCGCGCTGGAGGTCGCGGTTGGCCAGGGAGGCGTAGGCGTCGCTCGCATCCACTCCGCTGATTTGCTGGGGCAGCGCGATCAGCGACTCGGGCAGGCGGCCGTCGATCCGCTTCGCCCACTGCGCCGGCTCGCCCCCCGGGACGTCGAAGAGCAGCGACCAATCGACCTGACGCTCAACGGGGACCTCGCAGAAGCCGAGCAGGTCGGGGAAGACGGGGACCGGGCCGAGCGCCTCGTTCACCCGGTAGCGGTGGCGAATCTGGCTGTGCCCGTACCGGTAGGCCGCATCGGCGAACTCGAAGGGGATGTAGGGGTCGTCCGCGGGTTGATACAGGGTCGCTCCGAAGTCCAGGAGCTGATCGGTCAGCTCGGGCCCGATCAGGACCGGCAAGAACTCGCGCAGGATCACCCACTGGTAGTGCCAGGTCGCCGCCCACCTCGCCTCCTCGGACACCTCTGCCTCCGACATCCCGTCCTCGCGCAACCTTTCGACCAGCCGGTTGTGCAGCCCGATGAACCCGACCTGCATCTGGTTCATGAACAGGTGGACGTCGTTCCGCGGATCGCCCACCAGGGCGATTCCCTGCTGATTGCGCGGCACGTCGTGGCCGCCCGGCCCGAGCAGGAGCTTCGCGGGATCCTCCTCGTCGTAGAGGTACGGCGAGCCGACCGGGCCGGCGCCGTAGACGCCCTCGAGGTTCGCCCGCGGGGTGCGGAGGTTGCGAATCTGCTCGGGCTCGGCGCGGTGCCCGAGCGGCGAGCGATCGGCGGTGATGTCGTGGGCGATGAACTGGCCGAAGAAGGGCCAGCCCGCGGCCACCGAGGCATCCGGCGATTCGTCGGCGCCGAGGTCCATCGGACCACCCGGCCGCCCGAGCGCGTGCAACGCTGCATCGTCAGCTTCAAGCGCGCGCAGTCCCTCGAACAGCCGCCTGTATCGGCCGCCTTCGACCGGCGCGTCGACCCGCTCGGGAGCGAGGCAGTGGCCGCGCGCGATCGTCCGGGTGCTCATTCGTAACTCGGGGTGGGCGGGATCCGCTCGCCGGCCTTGAGCGCCTCAATCACCCGCTCCGCCTCGGGGCGCCGGTACTCCTCGCCGTAGACGGCGCCCTCTCGGGGGGGCGCCTCCATTACGGCGCAGTCGGCGGTGCCGCCGACATCCACCGGCACGTAGCGGGCATCGGCGATCAGCCCCGCAACGACCTGCTTGGCCTCGTCGTCGTCGCCGCAGATCCACTGCACCACGCGGTCGGCCGCGGGGCGCTCGGCCGCCTCGGCCTGGAAGGCTGATGTGAGCGTGTTGAAGCTCTTCGTGTAGCGGGCGCCGCGCATGCGGGCGGCGTTCCACTCTGCAGCCGTCTGGCCCGCGGGCGGCTGCTTCACGCTTCCGTACTGGTTGGTGGTGTCGATGACGATCTTGCGCTCGAGCGATCCGGCCTGCGAGAGCGCATCGTCGATCGTGTCCCAGGGCACGGAGAAGACGATCACCTCCCCGAACTCCACAGCCTCGGCCGGCGTGCCGACGCTGGCCTTGTCCCCGATCTCGGAGGCGAGCGACTCCAGCCTGCCCTGGTCTCGAGCGAAGCTCAGCTTCACCTCGTGCCCGCCCTTGGCGAACTGCGTCGCGCAGTTGCCGCCAATCCGCCCCGCTCCGACGATTCCGATCCTCATCCCTGGACCTCCTGAGTCATTGGACAGCCTGGGGAGATCGTACGGAGTGGCCTACCTCGGCTTAGTTGCTATCGGCGCGAGCTAGCCCGGCGGGATGTTCTGGTTGAGGTGGAAGAAGTTGTCCGGGTCGTACTTCCGCTTCAGGGCCTTGAGGCGGTCGTACTTCGTCGCCCCGTAGGCCTGGCGGATTCGCTCGTCGCCCTCCTCCATCAGGAAGTTCACGTAAACGTTCTGGTGGTGCGGCTCGAGAGCCGACCACAGGCCTCGCGCCCACTCGCGCTCGGGATCGAACCCGTCGCCGGTCCTGGTGATCCCGATGATGTTGAGCACGTGGCCCGCGTCGCGGCCGGTGAACGCGGCCTCATCTTCACCCACCCGGGCGACGGCGCCTCCGAGATGGAAGATCGAGAAGGCGGTCACCGGCGAGGCGATCCGCAGCCCGTGGTCGGCCATCGTGTCGACCACCTCGTCGTTGAGCCCCGCGAGGTTGCAGGAGCGGATGTAGTACCACCAGCCGTGGGGAAAGCCGGGGTCGAGCATCGCCTGGTGCGCCACGTAGGGCATCGGCGCGCAGCCGTCCACCAACAGTGAGCCGAAGTCCCACAGCGGCTTCAAGACCCTCTCCCCTTCCTCGACCGGGCCCGCGTAGCAGCAGCCCACGATCACCACGTGCCTGCCGTGAAGCTCCTCGGGTACCGAGGGGACCGGGAGCACACGACGGAAGGTGACGATCGTGGTCAGCTCCTCGGGCACCTCCTGGATCCACTCCCGGTAGAAGCGAAGCACCTGGGGTGAGTCCTCCATCGGCCAGATCACCGGGCCGGCGAGGACCATCGGGCCAACCGGGTTAAGGCGGAACTCGAACTCGGTGACGATCCCGAAGTTCCCGCCGCCGCCGCGAAGCCCCCAGAACAGGTCCGCGTTCTCCTCCTCGCTCGCCCTCACCAGCTCCCCCTCCGCGGTGACCACGTCGACGCTGAGAAGTTGGTCGATGGTCAGCCCGTGCTTGCGCTGAAGCCAGCCAACCCCACCGCCAAGGGTGAGGCCCGCGAGGCCGGTGTGGGTGACGATGCCCGCCGGGACCGCGTGCCCGAAGGCCTGCGTCTCGCGATCCATCTCCCCCAGTAGCACTCCAGCCTGGGCCCGGACCGTGCGCGCCTCCGGATCCACGCGGATGCCCTTCATCTGCCCGAGATCGATCACTATCCCCGCGTCGCAGACCGACAGTCCGGGGTAGCTGTGGCCGCCGCTTCGAAGCGCGACCAGGAGTCCCTGCTTCCGCGCGAACTGCACCGCGGCGATTACGTCGGCGACTCCGGCGCAGCGCGCGATCAGCGCCGGCCGGCGGTCGATCGAGCCGTTCCAGATCTTGCGCTGGTCGTCGAAGGCGCGGTCGCGGGGTGTGATCAGCTCGCCGCGGAACCTGCCGGCCAGCTGCTCGAGCGCCTCCTGATCGACCGCGATCTCACCGGTGGTGGTGCTCAGCCTTCTCCCCTCCGCCCTCTCGACCCACCAAAGACTACCCGCCCGAGCTAGGCCCTGATCGCATCGAGGTCGGCGCGCAGCTCCTTGAGCTCATCGCGGATCCGGGCCGCCTCCTCGAAGCGCAGATCTTCGGCGGCGGCCAGCATCTCCTCCTCCAGCTCGACCACCAGCTTCTCCAGCTCCTCCGGGGTCTTCGCGGCGGTCTCCTCGCGGCGGCGCCGGCGGCGCTTCGGCGCGTTCGACTCCATCGCCAGAAACTCGGCTATGTCGGAGATCCCCTTCTTCACCGTTGCCGCGGTGATCCCGTGCTCCTCGTTGTAGGCGAGCTGGATCGCGCGGCGGCGGTCGGTCTCGGAGATCGCCTCCCGCATCGCGGAAGTCTGTTTGTCCGCGTACATGAGCACCTTGCCGCGGACGTTGCGCGCGGCGCGGCCGATCGTCTGGATCAGGCTGGTCTCGCCGCGGAGGAAGCCCTCCTTGTCGGCGTCGAGGACTGCGACCAGGGAGACCTCGGGCAGGTCGAGACCCTCGCGAAGGAGGTTGACCCCAACGAGGACGTCGTACTCGCCCAGCCGAAGCTCGCGGATGATCTGGATCCGCTCCAGGGTGTCGACCTCGGAGTGCAGGTAGCGCACCCGGAACCCGTGCTCGAGCAGGTACTCGGTCAGGTCCTCGGCCATCTTCTTGGTCAGGGTGGTGACCAGGACGCGCTCGTCGCGCTCCGCCCGCTCGCGGACCTCGTTCATCAGGTCGTCGATCTGGTTCTTCGTCTCCCGCACCTCGACCTCGGGATCGACGATCCCCGTCGGGCGGACGATCTGCTCGACCACCCGCGAGGACTGCGCCTTCTCCCAGGGCCCCGGCGTCGCCGAGACCAGCACCATCTGGCCGACCCGGTCGAGGAACTCGTCGAACTTGAGTGGCCGGTTGTCGACAGCCGAGGGCAGGCGGAAGCCGAAGTCGACCAGCGTCGACTTGCGCGAGAAGTCGCCCTCGTACATGCCGCCCAGCTGGGGGATCGTCTGGTGTGACTCGTCGACGAAGAGGACGAAGTCATCGGGGAAGTAGTCGATCAGCGTGTATGGCGGGCTGCCCGGCGGGCGTCCGTCGAGGATCCGCGAGTAGTTCTCGATCCCGGGGCAGAAGCCGAGCTCGCGCATCATCTCCATGTCGTAGCGGGTCCGCTGCTGCAGGCGGTGCGCCTCGAGCTGCTTGCCATGCTCCTCGAAGTAGGCCACCTGATTCCGCAGCTCGCGGGCGATGTCGTCGACCGCCCGCTCCATCGTCTCCTCCTTGACCACGTAGTGGCTCGCCGGCCAGACCGAGACGTGATCGATCACGTCGAGGACCTCGCCGGTGAGCGGGTCGAAGTGCTGGATCGCCTCGATCTCGTCACCGAAGAGCTGGATCCGGTAGGCGGACTCGGCATAGGCGGGATAGATCTCCAGCACTTCGCCGCGAGCGCGGAACGCGCCCCGGGAGAGGTTCTGGTCGTTTCGGCGGTACTGCATCCCGACGAGCTTCCGGAAGACCTCGGTGCGGTCGATCCAGTCGCCGACCTTGAACAGCTGCATCTGCTCGCGGTAGAGCTGCGGCGAGCCGATCCCGTAGATGCAGGAAACCGAGGCGACGATGATCACGTCCTTGCGGGCGAAGAGCGAGGCGGTGGCGGCGTGCCGGAGGCGGTCGATCTCGTCGTTGATCGAGGAGTCCTTCTCGATGTAGAGGTCCTGCGCCGGGACGTAGGCCTCGGGCTGGTAGTAGTCGTAGTAGCTGACGAAGTACTCGACCGCGTTGTCCGGGAAGAACTCGCGGAACTCGTTGCAGAGCTGCGCCGCCAGGGTCTTGTTGTGGGCGATCACCAGCGCCGGGCGCTGGACCCGCTCGATTACCCCGGCCATGGTGAAGGTCTTGCCGGTGCCTGTCGCCCCCAGCAGGGTCTGGAAGCGCTCGTCCGAGCCCAGCCCATCGGCCAGGCCCTCGATCGCCTTTGGCTGGTCGGCCGTCGGCGTGTAGGCCGGATTCAGCTTGAAGTCGGGCATTCGGAGGAGCGTAGCGGGGCGGTCACCCGGGCCCGCGGGCTCAGCGAGCGCCTAAAGGAGATGTGCGGCCCGAGTGCTCAGAGGGCCTTGATGAAGTCGAGGCTGGCCGAGACACGCGCGTAGACGGTGGGCGCCGCGGCAAGCCCGCAGAGCGGCCCGCCGTAGGAGACGATCCCGACCTGGCGCGGCCCGGCCGGGGTGTCGGCGACCAGGGCGCCACCGCTGTCGCCCGTGCAGGCGCTGGTGTGGATCGCCGGCCGCCGGAAATGCTTGATCCGCTTGCCGAGGGCGCAGATCATCAGTGTCGGGTCGAAGATGTCGCGGGTGTAGGCCTTGATGCAGCGGCGCGCGCTCCTGACCCGCTCGGTGGTCTTCCGGAGGATCGCGGAGAGCCGCAGGCCAAGGGGATTCCGCGCTCCCCAGCCGGCGACTCTGAGCAGGCCTCCGATCTGGGTGGTGGCGGCGTCCTCGGCGGAGCTACTGAGGCCCACCGGAGGCGCTGTGGTCGGCCGCGCCAGGTTGAGCACGGCGACGTCATGGAGCCCGGTGCTCTCGTAGTCGGGATGGATCCGGGCCGAGGCGACTCCGAGCACCTCGCCGGCGGAGGTGCTGCGCAGATCGGGGCGGTTGGCGATCACCGCGAAATTGGCGAGGTCGAAGCCGAGCACGCAGTGCGCGGCGGTCAGCACCTGGGTCGGTGAGATCACCGATCCCCCGCAGTGCAGGCGTTCCTTGCGGTAGATCGCCACCGCGAAGGTCCACTGCGACAGGTTCGCCGCCCCGCCGCCGATGATCGACGGTCGCGCCCGCGGGGCGGCCGTCGCGGACGAACTCGCCAGCCCCGCACTGAGCGCGGCAGCGCAGGCGAGCGCGATCACGATCCCCTGGCAACCCCGCTTCACGACCTCAACCCTAGTGGTCCCACTAGTCAAGTCCCAGCTCCTCGCTGTAGTGATCGGCGTAATCGTCCTGCTTCTCGAGCACGCTATCGACGTAGTCCCGCGTCTCGTCGATGTCGATGTCGTCCTCCTCGATCTCTGATCCTCCCCACTCCGCGACCTTGTTCGGTCCGGCGTTGTACGCGGCGATCGCGGCCACCTCGTTGTCCTCGTAGATGTTGAGCAGATGGCGGAGGTAGAAGGTCCCGTACCGGATGTTTAGGTCCGGATCAGCGAGATCTTCCTGCGTAAAGGTCTGGCCGCCGCTCAACTTCTCGATTTCCTTGGCCGTAGACGGCGTGATCTGCATCAAGCCGCGCGCTCCCGCATGCGAGGTCTGATCGCGGAACCGCGACTCCGCATAGATCACCGCCGCGATCAGGTCGGCTGGCACCTCCTTCTCGGCGGCCTGCTGGCGAATGATGTCCTCATGGCGGAGCGGCAGGGTCACCTCGCGCAGGGTGTCCTGGAATGTGTCGCTGTTGGCGATCACGAAGGCGGTGAGGGCGCCGAGCGCGATCGCGCCGCCGATCACCAGCGGTCGCCGAGTGCTCAATCGCGGACCTCCTCGGTCCCAATCTCCTCCAGGACCTTGGCGACCGCGCGCTCGAGCTCCTCGAGGGTGCCGTCGTTGCGGAGCACATGGTCGGCACGGTCGGCTTTCTCGGCCTGGTCGAGCTGGCGGTCCTCCCTTCCGCCGAAGCCCGCCTGTCCGCGCTCGCGCAGGCGCCGCTCCCTGACCTGGTCGTCGGCGATCACCGCGACCGTGGCGTCGAAGGCGCCCTCCATCGCCGCCTCGAACAGCAGCGG
>JBOGZE010000278.1:0-3446 GCA_050697055.1 Solirubrobacterales bacterium | reverse complement strand
CCCCGTCGGCGTCATGCTCGAGCTCGACCACCTCATGGTTGAAGCGGATCCGGCCCGGCGAGAGGCGTTCCGCCCCAGCCTTCAGGATCGGCTCGAGGCGAATCTGCGGGAGGTTGAGCTGGCGCCACGGGCTGGCCGCGCGCCAGTTGTCGTTCTCGCCGCCCGCCCCCCAGGACTCGAGCTTCGCGAGC
Organism: Solirubrobacterales bacterium; assembly: GCA_050697055.1. Lineage (GTDB taxonomy): Bacteria > Actinomycetota > Thermoleophilia > Solirubrobacterales > 70-9 > CAVVYV01. The sequence goes on along the minus strand of JBOGZE010000278.1, from coordinate 3,255 downwards.
CGCGTTCCATAGTCTTCGTCAGGACCGGCGAACCCGGCGTAGAAGGCTGTCGCCTGCATGTGCTTCGCGGGAGTGCTGCGTGCGGCGATCGGGGCGGCGACGCCACAGTCCTCCAGGATCTCCATCGCCCGCTGGTTGAGGACGTGGGCCTTGGGCAGATCGGAAGTACTCGGCCGAGCGCTCACGAGCAGGTGGTCGACGCCCTGGCGCGCGAGCAGCATCGAGGCAGTGAGCCCGGCACCGCCGCCGCCGCCGATCAATACGGGGACTTGCTCTTCGGCCATCTCGCGTTCCTCTCCTCGTAGATTGGAGCGGACGCTACAGAATACGTTCTGTAATGTCAACTCCAATCTTGGCTACGATGCTGTCCTGTCATGGCTCAGCGAACCGAGGTGACGCCGAACCGGCGTGGCGCGCGCTCGCGCGAGCTCGTTCTGGATGCCGCGGAGCGCCTGATTGCGGAGAAGGGCTACGGGGCCGCGACCGTGGCCGCACTGGTCGATAAGGCGGGGATCCCGCCGAGTTCGGTCTACCACTACTTCGACTCCAAGGAGGGGGTGCTGCTGGCCGTCATGGAGCGGGGGGCCGAGCGGTTCTTCGAGGCCCTTCCCGACTTCGACACTCGCCTCGGCTCGCAGCGCGAGCACCTCACCGCCCTCGTCGAGACGGTGACAGAAACGCTCGAGCGCAACCCCAACTTCCTGCGCATCCTGATCGTGATGGCGACGCAGCCGGTCAACGCCAATGGGGGCGAGGTCCACCGAGTCGTCGAGCGCGTGCGCGAGCTGGCGCTGGAGCGGCTCCGAGATCAGATGCAGGTCGTCTTTGGGGTCGATCGCGACAGCGAGGACGCCGACCACCTCGCGCGCTTCGCCCTCGCCGCCTTCGACGGCGCCTTTGTCGCCCACCAGTCTGATCCGGAAGTCCATCTCGGCGATCTGCTCCGCCACCTCCCGGCGGCCCTGATAGCGGTTCGGCGAGCTTCGCGCGGCGAGCTCAGCTAGCTCTCCTCCCCCGCTCAGGCACCCCAGGGCAGTTCCCTCTTGCAGCGTCTGATCTCGTGAGCCATCGCGTCGAGGGCCTGTGAGGTGCGCTGCGCGCGCACGACCTCGATGCCGAGCTCCAAGCGAACCTGGTCGCTGGCCTCCTCGAGCTCTCGCTGCCACTCCCACGTTTGCTCCTTGTGCCGGGTGCCCAATTCCTCAGCCCGCCCCGTCACGTTTCCCTTCAGGTCGTGAAGCACCTCACGGGTCCGCTCAGCCGCCGATTCGATCGCCGCCCGCATCTCGGCTTGCGCTCCCTGACGCGCCTGGTTCAGGTCGTCGAGCGCGTGCTCCAAGTACTCAGCGGCCGTCTGATCGGTTGCCTCGGTTTGCCTTCCCATCTTCCGTCCTCTCTGTAGCCGGCAGGTGCTGTCTCGCCGCATGCTCGACCGTCGTGGGGTGAGCCGTCGTCACACGTTCTTGGTGATCCGTGCGGTCAAGGGGGCCGCGGGGGCGGGGCGGTGTTCGCGCTGCTGTTCGGGATCTTCTTCGATGGACCGAACTTCGGGGGTCTGCTGCTGTACAGCGTGGCCAACGGAGTGATCTTCGGCGCCCCTGCTCGCCGTGATGTACTACGCGATCGAGAGCGACGGGAGCCGCGACTTCGTCTCGGACATGAGCATCGTGGCGGATCGCTACGAGGTCCATGCCGACGAAGGTGTCGCCGACCGGGCGAAGCGCGTGCTCTCGACCATGCCCGGAGGGTCCTGAGCCCCTCAGCGCAGGCGGGAGCTGGGCGCGACGAGCCCCAGCTCCCGCGCGCGCTCGACCGCCTCGCCGCGGCTGTGCACGCCGAGCTTGGCGTAGATGTGGCGCAGATGGGTCCGGACGGTGTTGGGGGAGACGAAGAGCTCCGCGGCGATCTCCGGTGCCTTGAGATTGCTCGGCAGGTATCTGATCACGCGCAACTCAGCCTCGCTCAGCTCGTCCAGCAGCGGGGGACCCTCCGCCCGGCGCGCAGCCGATGAACCGGCCAGCACATCGAGGATCTCGGAAACCAGATTGGCATGGCCGGTGCTGTGCCGCGGATGGCGCTCGAGGAGCCCGTTGACCGGGGCGAGCGCGAACGGCAGGATGATTCCCTCGGGCTCGGCGAGCTCGAGCCCTCGCTCCAGCGACGCCTCCGCTGCGCGGGCTTCCCCGAGCGCGTCGCGGGCCGCCGCGTCGTATAGGAGCGCCTCGATCGACTCCATCCGCGGGTCAACCTGCCAGGAAACCTCGGAGGAGCCTTCGATTACCGGGGCGAGGGCGTCCACAGCCTGCTCGGGGCTGCCCTCCGCCAGGAGGGTCTGCGCGACGACGATTCGCCCGAACACCGAGTCGCGATCCTGAGGGCTGAGCTCGCCGAGCGTGGCCCGGGCGGGAGCCGTCTCGCCCATCCGCGCCCAGACCTGCACGATCCGTCCCCGCGGGTCGATCATCACGTCCTCGCTCAGAAGGGGCCTCATCCGCTCCGTCTGCCGGAAGGCCGCGAGGGCGTCCTCGAGCCGGCCCTGCCCGAAGCGCAGCATGCCCCACGCGTACCGGACGACAAGCTCGGTCAGGTGCGCCCCCTCTCTGGCCAGCGCGCGGTCTGCACGCACGAGACGTAGCTCCGCCTCCTCGAAGCGGCCAAGGCAGACCAGCTCCGAACCGAGGAAGGCGAGGGCGGGAGCGCCTTCGATGGGATCGTCTGCCCACCCGTGAGCCTCGGCGAGGGCGACTGCTTGCTCGAGGAGCCGGAGCCCGTTGGCGAAGGTCTCTCCGTTCATCCGCACCGCCACCCCGAGATGGGCGAGGGCCCCGATCTCCTGGTAGGGGCGCTCGCTTCGGCGCGCCAGCTCGCGCGCCTCTTCGAGGTGACGCACGGCATCGGCGACTTCGCCGGTCCAGAGCTCGACGACGCCGACGGTCGTGAGTGCCGCAACCCGGTGCTCGGCCAGCTGGGGGGGCCGGCCCGTCGGCTGGGCCGCCACCGCCTCCTCGACCGAGCGCATCGCTTCGCGTGCTTCGGAGAGATCACCGCGCCGGCCGGCCTGCCACAGCTTCGTGTAGGCAACCCGGAGCTGGAAGAGCGAACGCCGCTCATCCGGCAACGTCCCCGCCTGGCGCTCGGCGAGATCGATGTAGCTGGTCACCTCTTCCGGTCGGCGGTCGAACAGCCCGGCGCCCGCGAGCGCGATCGCCAACTCGGGATCCGTCGTCGCGGCCTCCGGAGGAAAGTCGCCGAGCA
>JBOGZE010000277.1:0-1894 GCA_050697055.1 Solirubrobacterales bacterium | reverse complement strand
CTATGAAGAAGGACCGGCTGTCAAGTAGCGATTGATCTCGGGTGCCACCTCCTCGCGGGTTGGGGGCTTGGAGCGGTGCTCATGTCTCTATGGCCTCCTCGACGGGAGGACCAGGTCATTGGATGTTCGCTCCCGGCGCAAGTCCAAAAGGGCGGTCAGGCCGCCAGACGAAAAGCGGCGCCTCTGGGAGCGAACGACTGGTTGCGGGTGAGCATGTGCCAGATCGCCACCGTCAGCTTGCGGGCGACGTCGATCTGGGCGACCTTGGCGCCCCGCTGCTGGCCGAGCCGGCGCTTGTTTCGCTGGTAGCGCTCGGCGTAGGCCGGGGTCGCAGCGCGTGCATGGTCGCCTCGAGCAGCGCCCAGCGCAGGTAGCGGGGGCCCTGCTTGGTCAGCGGCCCGCGGCGGTCCGAGTCGCCCGACTGCACCACCCGCGGGCAAAGGCCGGTGTAGCCGGTGAGCTTGGTGGCCGAGGGGAAGCGGGTGATGTCGCCGATCTCGGCGGCGATCGTGAAGGCCAGGACCGAGCCGATCCCCGGCACGCTCAGGAGCTTCGGAACGTAGGGGTGCTCGGCATGACCGTCCCTGAGGCGGGCGTTGATCTCCGAGATCTGGGCCTCGAGGGTGTCGATCAGCTCGACGCTCGCCAAGACGTTGCCGCGCCAGGGCTCGGGAACCTCGAGCCTTGCGAGCAGCTCGCGCCCGGCGACCCCGAAGAGGTCTGAGACCGGGCAGGGTCGCCCGAAGCTGATCAGGGTCGAGTGGATGCGGTGCTTCAGCTGGGAGCGGTGCTTGACCAGGTGCAGGCGGAAGCGCGCCAGCTCTCGCTCCTCGCGAACCCCGGGGTCCGGCAGCCAGATCGCCGGCACCAGGTCGCGCTGGCTGAGCAGCGCCAGCACCCGGGCGTCGATCCGATCGGTCTTCACCGCGAGCGGCGCCAGGCCCTTGACCTTGGCGGCGTCGGCGATCTCGACCGCCCAGCCTTCCCGCTCCAGGGCGTCGTGGACGAAGCGGGCGCCGGTCATCGACTCGATCACCCCCACCACCGGCTCGCCGTGGGCCTCGGCCCGCCTCGCCAGGCCTCTCAGGCCATCGCGGTCAGGCGGGCGGGCGAGCTCTTCGAGCAGCTCGCCCTGATCGGAGAGCAGGCAGACGTCGATCCTCTTGCGACTGAGATCCAGCCCAGCGTGCAACATGTGTTGGGGCCTCCTTGGTGCTCGTTTTTCGGTTGCACGTCAAGCGTGCCAACCGGGGAGGTCCTCCTTCATGTCAGTCCGAAGTGGCACGTTCCGGCGGTTCCCGCCTTCGGCCTCAGCGTTCTGCTCCACGCGGAAGGAGTTACGCCAGTGCGAACTGATCGCGAGCCATCGCACCTACAATCGCACCACAGTGACCCCGCGCGGCACTGATTGGAGCCTGGCGCTTCTGGTGTCGTTGCTGTTCGGTACCGGGCTGCTCACGTGGTTCGCCGCGGACGGGGAAAGCGCCTGGGTGCTCGCCGCCCACGGCATCGCCGGTGGTGCGCTGGCACTCCTCCTCGGCTGGAAGCTGCGACGCGTGGGCAGGCGGGTGCTCACTCCGCGCAGCTGGGACCGCCGCGTCGGCGCGGGGCTGCTGGTGCTGGGGCTGGTGGCGCTGACCCTGGTCTCGGGCTGGGTGTGGAGCACGTTCGGCCGGGTCGATCTCGCCGGCTACACCCTGATCGTCTGGCACACGCTGCTCGGGGCGCTACTCACGCTCGCGGTGGCCGTGCACCTCGGACTTCGCGCCAAGCGTCCGCGGCGCCGCGACCTCGCCAGCCGGCGCCAGCTGCTCGAGGCCGCCGCCATCGGCCTCGGCGGCCTGATCGCCTGGAGGGTGCAGCGCCCATTGTCCGCGGCGCTTGGGCTGTCCGG
>JBOGZE010000276.1:0-4582 GCA_050697055.1 Solirubrobacterales bacterium | reverse complement strand
TCGACAACCACGACCGCGTCCCCGCGCCGCCTAAATGACGCCGCGGTCGCCCTCGCCGATCCGGCCCCAGGGGGCGGCGCAACCGGGGGCGGCGGTGGCGACGTCGTCGGCGACGTCCTCAACGGGCTCAACGACACCGCAAACGGGCTCCTCGGCGGCAGCGGCACCCCGTAGTCAGCACTAGCGCACCGGATAGCTTCTGACCCTTGCTCGCCCTGGCGATCAGCCTCGCCTCCGCCTGCTCGTGGGGCATCTCGGATTTCCTTGGCGGCCTGACGAGCAGGCGGATCGCCGTGATCGCCGTACTCGCGGTCTCCCAGCCGCTCGGGCTGCTGCTGGCGCTGCTGTTGGTGGCGGCGCTGGGCGCCGACCCGATCCCGGCCGGGGACTTGGCGGTCGCCTTTCTCGCCGGCGCCGCCTCCCTTGGCGGGCTCGGCGCCTTCTATGCGGCGATGGCGATGGGGACGATCAGCGTAGTCGCCCCGATTGCGGCCCTCGGCGTGGTGATCCCGGTCGTCTTCGGGCTGGCGCGGGGCGAGGAGCCCGCGGCGATCCAGCTGGTCGGTCTGGTGGTCGCGATCGTCGGGGTGGTGGTGCTCAGCTACAAGGAGGATCCGCGGCATCAGCCCGTGGCCCGCAGGTCGATCCTGCTGGCGATCGGTGCGGCAGTCGGGTTCGGGATCTTCTTCACCGGCCTCGACGCCGCCTCCGCCGATCGCCCCGGCTGGGCGATCGTCTTCACCCGGGCAGGCGGAATCGTGGCGATGGCGGCGGCGGTGGCCGCGGTTCGGCCCAGCTTCGCCGGCGTCGGCGGTGCGCTTCCGGCGCTGCTCGCGATCGGGTTCTTCGACATGCTCGCCAACGCCCTGTTCGCGGTCGCCTCCACCAAGGGCCTGCTCCCGGTGGTCGCCGTCGGAGGCTCGATGTACCCTGCCTTCACCATCGCCCTCGCCCACCTGGTGCTGGGCGAGCGCCTGCTCCTGGCCCAACGCTTGGGCGTCGCCGGCGCGCTCATCGGAGTGGGCCTGATCGCCAGCGGCAGCTAGTTGTAATTACCAACCACCTTGTCCCCGGTCAGCTCCCGTAGCCGCGACTTGTGTCGGCGGGCGCAGCTGCCGCGCCTGATGGCGAAGCCGTCAAGCGGACCCCGGTGAGCTCCGCGAGACGCCCTCGCGTCTCCTTGGTGCCGCGGTGGCGTACCGCGGTCATCCCCACCGCCTCGGCGCCCTCGCAGTTCTCCCGCAGATCGTCGACGAACAGGCAGGCACTCGGCTCTACCCCCAGCCTCTCCGCCGCGAGCAGGTAGATCTCGGGCTGAGGCTTGTGCATGCCAACCTCGGCCGAGATCACCACCTCCTCGAAGAGGTCGGCGAGCAGGCCGCGGTCGTAGTGGTCGAGGCTCCAGGAGTTTGAGATCAGCCCGGTGCGGAGGCCCAGCTTCTCCCCGAAGGCTCGCTCGAAGTCGGGCTCCGAGATCGCGCCGGTCTCCAGCCTGCGCAGCAGGGCCAGCGCCTCGGGGTCCTCGCGGAAGAGCCGCTTGATCGTCTCGGGCTCGAGGCCCTCCCGGCGGCAGAAGGCGGCGAAGCTGTCCCAGATCGGGTTGGTGAGGACCCCGCCGAAGTCGAAGAAAGCCGCCTCGAACGGTCCCTCGCTCACGCGCCGCCTCGCCATATGCTCTCACCCACCATGGGTGAGGAGGCTAACGAGGGGGCCACGGCCACCGAGGTCCCCGACGGCATCGATCGCGCGGGCGTCGAGGGATGGTTCGCGGCAAACGCCAAGGAGGTCGAGCCACCGCTCAGCTTCGAGCGGATCTCGGGGGGGCGGTCCAATCTGACCTTCGCCGTTCGCGACAGCGGCGGTCGGGCCTGGGCGCTGCGCCGGCCACCGCTCGGCAAGCGGCTCGGCTCAGCCCACGACATGGGACGCGAGTACAAGGTGATCGCCGCGCTTCAGGACACCCCGGTGCCGGTGCCACCGGTCGTCGGGCTGTGCGAGGACGAGTCGGTCAACGGCGCTCCGTTCTACGTGATGGAGTTCGTTGGCGGACCGGTCCTGCGCTCGCCGAAGCAAGCCGAGATCTTCGAGGCGGAGCAACGGCGGGCGATCGGGGAGCGGGTCGTCGACACCCTGGTCGCGATCCACGAAGTCGAACCGGACGCGGTTGGGCTCGGCGACCTCGGCCGCAAGGAGGCCTATGTCGAGCGCCAGTTGAAGCGCTGGCACGGGCAGTGGGAGAAGTCGAAGACCCGCGAGCTCGAGCTCGTCGACGACGTCCACGAACGGCTCTCGGCCCGGATTCCCGATCAGGGCCCGGGGACGATCGTCCACGGCGACTACCGCCTCGACAACATGATCCTGGCGCCGAGTGGCGAAGTGGCCGCGGTGGTCGACTGGGAGCTCTGCACGCTCGGCGATCCGATGGCGGACATCGGCCTGCTGCTCGTCTACTGGTCCGAGGCGGGCGACGACTTCATGCCGCTGTTCGCGCCGGCGACGATCCTTCCAGGTTTTCCCACCCGCGACGAGGTGAAGAGCCGCTACGCCGAGCGCTCCGGCCGCGACCTCGGCAAGATCGAGTTCTTCGTCGCCCTCGGCTACTGGAAGCTGGCGATCATCCTCGAGGGCGTCTACGCCCGCTACGCCTCTGGCCAGTACGGAAAGACCGATGAGGGCTTCCAGGAGTTCGCGAAGATCGTGGGGAGGCTCGCCGAGGCCGCGGACGAGGCGGAGAAGCGCCTGGACTAGGCTGCCCGCGTTGAATTCGCAATCGGATGAGCTGAGACTGAACCTGAGCGCCACGCTCGACGCACCGCCCCCGGTCGTGTTCACGGCGTGTACCGAGCCGGACGAGCTCGCAAAATGGTGGGGCCCAGCAGGCTTCACCTCTCCGAGCGTCGAGCTCGACGTCCGCCCGGGCGGCAGATATCGGATCGCCATGCAGCCTCCCGACGGCGAGTTGTTCCACCTGTCGGGTGAGTTTCGGGAGGTCGACCCTCCCACCCGGCTCTCCTACACGTTCGAGTGGGAGGAGCCCGATCCGGACGACCAACGGACGATCGTCACGCTCTCGTTCAAGGACCTCGGCGACTCAACCGAGCTCAGCCTCGGTCAGGGCCCGTTTGCCACCGAGGCGCGGCGCGCGCTTCACGAAGCGGGCTGGAGCGACAGCCTTACCCGTCTGAGGGAGGTGTGTCGCGCGCCTGACTAGGTCGAGGCCTTGGCGGGCTCGGCGGGTGCCTGCTCGGGCACCCTGCCCTCCGCCTCGAGGCGCTTGGCGGCGCGATTGAGCTCGCGGCGGGCGATCACCATCTTGTGGACCTCGTCGGGCCCGTCGGCGACCCGCAGCATGCGCATGAAGCGCCACATGCCCGCCAGCGGAGTGTCGTCCGACATGCCGAGAGCTCCGTGGACTTGGATGGCGCGGTCCAGCACGTCCATGACCACGTTCGCCGCCACGACCTTGATCATCGAGATCGCCTGACGGGCGCGGCGCTTGCCCTCGGTGTCCATCTGCCAGGCCGCATAGAGGGTCAGCAGCCGCGCCTGGTCGACCTCCATCCGCGAGGTGGCGATGAAGTCCTGGACGAACTGCTTGTCGGCGAGCGGCTCGCCGAAGGCCCGCCTGGAGTTTGCTCGTTCGCACATCATCTCGATCGCCCTTTCAGCTGTTCCGATGGCGCGCATGCAGTGATGGATGCGGCCTGGACCGAGCCTGTCCTGGGCGATGACGAAGCCTGCGCCCCGCTCGCCCAGCAGGTTCGACTCAGGGACTCGGCAATCGGTGTAGCGGACCTCGCAATGCCCCGGGCCCTTGTCATGACCCATCACCGGGACCGGCCGGATCAGCTCGAAACCCGGGTCGTCCAATGGCACGATGATCATGCTCGCCCGCGTGTAGGGGGCCGCCTCCGGATCTGTCACCACCATCGCGATCGCGAAGTCGGCGCCGACTGCGCCCGACGTGAACCACTTGTGGCCGTTGATCACCCACTCGTCGCCATCGAGCTCGGCCCGCGCACGCAGAGTGGTGGGATCCGACCCCGAGACCTCGGGCTCGGTCATCGAGAAGCAGCTGCGGGTCTCCCCGTTGAGCAGCGGCTGCAGGTAGCGCTCCTTCTGCTCCGCGGTGCCGTGGTCGACGAGGATCTCCATGTTGCCGGTATCGGGCGCCGCGCAGTTGAAGGCCATCGGCGCCACGATCGGGCTTCGCCCCATCTGCTCGCAGAGGATCCCGTACTCCCAGTTGCTGAGCCCGGCCCCGTACTCATCGTCGGGGAGAAAGAGGTTCCAGAGGCCATGCTCGCGGGCGCGGGCCCGGATCTCGACGAGGATCTCGGGGTAGGGAACTCCCGGCTTCACCTCGTCGTCGATTGCCTGGATCGCCTCGGCCTCGGCCGGGTAGACGCGCTCGGCCATGAAGACCTCGATCCGCTCCCTCAGCGACTCGACCTCGGGCGAGGGGTTGAAGTCCACGCCTGAAACCTACCGCGCCCGGGACCTCGGCCGTGGCTGCGCTATGCGATGCCGCGGTAGCGGGCAAACAGCTCACCTTCGTGCTCCAGCAGCCAGGCGAGCTCGA
>JBOGZE010000275.1:0-6495 GCA_050697055.1 Solirubrobacterales bacterium | reverse complement strand
GTCTGGTGGACGTCGTCCTTGCTCTGCTCAGTAGCGGCCATCCGTGAGGGTGAAGCGATACTACCGCGGTACTCCAAATCGGCAACAAATGCCTTCCCGCGATGGACGCAAAGTCCACTATTTGCAGGGGCGGGGAGCAATGGCGGCGTGGATAGAATCGCGCCGCTGACGCATGGGGCCGATCTCGCTGACCACCACAATCGACGCCCCGCGCGAGCGCGTCTTCGATCTGATCGTGGACCTGGCCCGGCGGCCGGCCTGGACCGATCACTTTCTCAGCGACTACCGCCTCGAGCGGATCCCGCCCGTCGGCCAGGGTGCCGCCGCCCGCTTCCGGATCGGCGCTCCCGGCGGCATCACCTTCATGGAGATGGTGATCTCGGAGGCCGAGCGCCCCCACCGGATCGCCGAGAGCGGCCGCGGCGGCAGGCTCGACCGGGTCCCCTGCCGGGCGCTCTGGGAGCTCAGCGAGGGCCCCGGGGGGGTCACCACCGTGGTCTTCACCTTCTGGACCGAGCCCGCGGCGAGAGTCGATCGCCTCCGCGAGCTCGGCCGCGGCGGCTGGTGGCGACGGCGCTGGAAGCGTGCTCTCCGGCGCCTGCGCGAGCTGATCGAGTCGGGATCGGAGGGCGGGGCCCCGCGGGCCGAGGTTGCCGGCGCCGACCGGGTGCCGGCGGCGCCGCGGTGAGCTGCGGATAGACTTGCGCCCCTCATGAACCCGGGCCGGGGCCGGACAGGAGCCCTCGCAGTCGCGATTTCCCTTGCCGTCATCCTCGTCGGAGTGGTTGGCTGCGGCGACGAGGCGGAGAGTGACGTAGTCGAGGGCGAGCCGCTGGAGCTGGGCGACCTCAAGCTCAACGTCCAGATCACCCGCTTTCTCAACCCCAACGACCGCGAGGACGGCGACTACCTCGCGGGTCAGCAGGTGCCGCCGCCCGCCGGCCAGGAGTACCTGGGCGTCTTCATCGAGATCGATAACGATGGGTCCCAGGACGCGCGGCTGCCGACCGCCGCCGACCTGAGCGTGGTGGACACGACCGGGCAGGCGTTCGAGGCTGTGGACAGCGACTCGCCCTTCGCCCTCGACCTCGGGGGCAGCATCGACGCCCACTCCGAGGTGCCGGAGCCCGACACGCCGGCCGCCAGCGGGCCCACCCAGGGCACGATCGTCCTCTTCCTTGTTCCCGGCAACATCGGCGAGAACCGGCCGCTGGAGCTGGAGGTCAGCTATCGCGGCGAGGACGGCACGATCGAGCTGGATATCTAGGGGGCGGTGAGTATGAGCAGGCCACGCCTGCAGGCGCTGCTCGGGATTGGCGGCATCGGCGCCGCCCTGGCGCTGGTCGGCCTGCTCGGCACCGCCGGCGGAGTGGTCGGGGTCGCCCTGATGGCCCTGGCGACCATCCTGACCACCCCCGCCGCTCCCCGCCCGGGCTCTCCGGGCGTCAACTGGTGGACGCTGCTCGCCGGGGGGACGGCGCTGGCGATGATCGGCGTCGCCCTGGGACTGGTGCTGGAGGGACCTGGCGGCCTGATCACCGCGATCGGCGGCGGTCTGGTGATCGTCGGCGTCGCCTTCGGGATGCCCTAGGGTGCGCGGCGTTCGCGCCCCGGTGCGGTAATTCCCTGCAGGTAGCGCACCCGATTGATGCGGCCTACGGGAAGACCGAGCCGAGGATGTCCTGCGCGATCGGCGCCGCAACCTCGCCGCCGTCGCCGTCGGCGTCGATCAGCATCACGGCGATCGCCAGCTTCGGCTTCTGAGCGGGGGCGAAGGCGATAAACCAGGCGTCGATGATCTGCTCCGGCTCCGGCGGCTCCTCGCCGGGGCCCACCGGCTTCTGCGGTGGCTGGTTCGGCTTCGGGCCGAGCTCCGAGGTTCCGGTCTTGCCGGCGACCTGAGTCCGCGGGAGAGCGCCGGCGGTGCCGGTGCCGGAGCTGACCACCGCGCGCATCAGCCCGGTGAGCACCCGAGCGTTCTCCTGAGAGGTCACCTCGACCGGCCCGGTGTCGGCCTGCAGGTCGGGCTCGGTGACGATCGGGGTGGGGCTGCGCATGCCGCCCCCGGCGATCGTCTGGGCGACCGAGGCCATCCCCAGCGGCGTTGCCAGCACCTCGCCCTGGCCGATCGCGGTCACCGAGATATTTGTGTGCGAGGTGTCGCCCTCGAAGTTGGTCGGCATCGTCATCCGGCCGGGGTCGGTGGCCGCGGTCGCCTCGGCGTCATAGAGGGTGGGCGCCTGGTTCCAGCCGTACCGCTCGGAGGTCTCGACGATCTTCTCGGCGCCGATCTTCACCCCGAGCGGCGCGAAGACCGTGTTACACGACTTGGCGAAGGCGTCGACGAAGCTGCCCCCGCAGGGCTCGTCATGAGCGTTGTCGATCACCCGGGCGCCGTTGACCGGGTCGGGGTTGATCTCGGTGACCACAGGGAACTGCTCGCCCAGCTTCACCTTGCCAGCCTCGAGTCCGGCGGTGGTGGTCACCACCTTGAAGGTGGAGCCCGGCGGCTGGGGCGAGGAGTAGGCGGAGCCGGCCAGCGCCCGGACCTCGCCGGTTCGTGCGTCGAGCACAGTGACGCCCCCGGACTGGCCCCCGAGCGCGTCAACGGTGGTCTCCTGAAGGCTTGCGTCGATCGTGGTCTGCAGCGGCTCCCCAGGCTGCTGCTGGGCGCTGGCCAGGACCCGTCCCTCGGCGCTCTTCGGCACGTCGGGAAGATCGGTGCCCTCCTTGACCGCCAGCAGCTCGCCGCCCGGGCGGCCCGCCAGCCGCGAGTTGAAGGCGAGCTCGAGGCCGCTGATCCCGGTGTTCTGGTCTCCCGGATAGCCCTGCTTCTCGAGCTCCACCTGCAGCTCGCTGTCCGCGCTCCCCAGCTCGCCGGTGACGTCGATCGCGGCCGAGCCAAGCCGGGGCGAGCCCCGCGATAGCCCCTGGCCCTGGGCCAGCGGCGTCCCGTCCTTGGCCAGGATCGGGGCGCGGTCGGGAAGGGTGAGCCGGCGCCCGACGCGCTCGCCCTCGGCGAGGCCGGGGAAGGTCAGGTGCGGCGCCCAGGCGACCTTGCCCTCCTCGAGTGGGAGGCTCACGGTGCCGTCGATTCGCCCGAACAGCGCCGTGCGAATGCCCACCTCGACCTCCACCACCTCGGTCCCGTCCTGGTCCTTGGGCCCGTCAGCGCCGCCGGGATCGATCGCGGTGGCAGTCGACGCCACCTGCGCCTGCTGGTAGGCCGAGGCCAGGTCCTCCACCCGGTAGCGGGACTGGGCGGGGCCGCTGAGCTCGTTGTGCATCGCCCGGAAGTCCTGGGCGGCCCAGGCATTGACGAAGCGCTCGGCCATGTCCTGCTCAGCGGAGCCGGCGGCCGAGATCATCCCGACGATGAAAGCAATCATCGCGACCACCGCCAGCGGCAGGGCGCGCTGCTTGAGCCGGCGCTGGCGTTCGCTCTGCGCCGGGCTCAGTTTCGTGCCGGGTCGCGGCTCATCCCCTTGGCTCGAGCCGCGTCCTCGGCTGCGCGGTGGGGCCGCACCTGCCCGAGGAGGATTCACGTGGGAAAGGTAATCGCTCGCGGGTGGGAAACGCGCAAGGCCGGCTGCTTGTATTCGAGTCCGTGACCGGCCTCGACTGGCTGATCCTGGTCTTCGTCCTCGCCATGGGGTTCTGGGGCTACCAGCAGGGACTGCTGGTGGGCGCCCTCAGCCTGGCGGGTTTCGCGCTCGGCGCATTCGCCGGCAGCCGCCTTGGCCCCGCCCTGCTGCCCGACGGCTCGGAGTCGCCCTACGCGCCGGCGACCGCCCTCGCCGGAGCCTTGCTGCTCGGTGGGATCGTGGCGATCTCGCTGGAAGGAGTCGCTCACGCTCTCCGCGCGCGGGTCCTTCGCCGCGATCGGGTGGTGGTGGTCGATGCGGCGGGCGGAGCGCTGCTTCTCGCCGCCCTCGGCCTCGGTCTCGCCTGGCTCTTCGGCGCCGTCGCCCTCAATACGCCGGGGGCGAAGGATCTTCGCCAGGCGGTCCAGCGCTCGGCGATCCTCCGCGCCCTCAACGACACGTTCCCGCCCTCGGGAGGCCTGCTCAACATCCTCAACAGGATCGACCCGCGGGTGACGATCAACGGCCCCAGTCCCGGGGTGGGGCCTCCCGACTCGCGCCTCGCCGAGGACCCGGACGTGGCCGGCGACGAGGACAGCGTCGTCAAGGTGCTGGGTACCGCCTGCGGGCTCGGGGTCGAGGGATCCGGTTGGGTGGCGGCTCCGGGGCTGGTGGTCACCAACGCCCACGTGATCGCCGGCGAGGACGACACGACGGTGACTCCGTCGGGGGGCAGCGCGCTCGACGCCACCCCGGTCCACTTCGACTCCACCAACGACCTGGCCCTGCTCCTGGTCGGCTCCCTCGACAGCCCGGCCCTGCGGCTGGTGCCCGATCCGGCCAGCGGGACCCCGGGGGCGGTGCTCGGCTACCCGGAGAACGGCTCCTTCACGGTCAGCCCCGCCCGACTCGGCGCCACCGGCACAGTGATCAGCCAGGACGCCTACGGTCGCGGCCCGGTATCACGACAGATGACCGCGCTCCGGGGGGAGATCCACAGCGGCAACTCGGGCGGGCCGATGGTGGATGGCGCCGGTGACGTCCTCACCACGATCTTCGCCGCCACCACCGAGGGCAAGCCGAGCGGCTACGGGGTTCCGAACGAAATCGTCCGGGAGGCGCTATCCGATTCCAACGGCGAGGTGGATACCGGGCCCTGCACGAGGTAGCCCAGGCACAGCCTCGAAACCCGGTCTCTTACGATCGGTAAGCTTGGTTCGAGGTGAGATCGCGGACAGGCGTCGCGCCCTCGTCCTCCAAGGGGCGGGCGCAGCCGAAACAGGTTTGTCCCCACTTCCACGGGGCTGTGGAGTTGATCGGGCGCCGTTGGGCGGGAGCGATTCTCTACGCCCTCACCAATGGCCCGCTGCGCTTCGCTGAGCTCAAGGAGTCGGTGCCGGGGATGTCGGACCGGCTCCTCTCCTGCCGCCTGAAGGAGCTCGAACGCGCGGGGCTGGTCCGGCGCGAGGTCCAGGAGGGGACCCGAACGCGGGTGAGCTACGAGCTCACCGACAAGGGCCACTCCCTTGAGCCGGTGATCGACGACCTCCGCGACTGGGCCCGCCGCTGGCACCGCGTGTAGGTGCCGACACCGCGATCGATACAGCGCACCTATCTCCTCCTGTTGCTGGGAAACACCCTGGCGGCATCGCTGATCTGGGGGATCAACACGATCTTCCTTCTCGACGCCGGGCTCTCGAACCTGGAGGCGTTCGCGGCCAACGCCTTCTTCACCGCCGGGATGGTGATCTTCGAGGTGCCGACCGGGATCGTCGCCGACACGATCGGCCGCCGCACCTCCTACCTGCTCGGCACGCTGACGCTGTCGGGCTCGAGCCTGCTCTATGTCGGGCTGTGGCAGATCGAGGCGGCATTCTGGATGTGGGCGATCGTCTCGCTGCTGCTCGGCCTGGGCTTCACCTTCTTCTCGGGCGCGGTCGAGGCGTGGCTGGTCGACGCGCTCACCGCCACCGGCTTCACCGGCCAGATGGAAACGGTGTTCGGGCGGGGCCAGATCGTCACCGGGATCGCGATGCTCTCCGGCTCGGTTGCGGGAGGGTTCATCGCCCAGCAGCTCAGCCTCGGGGTGCCGTTCGTGCTCCGCGGCCTGATCCTGATCGTGATGTTCGCGGCCGCGTTCAGGCTGATGCACGACGTCGGCTTCACCCCCGACAAGGGCGGCCGGCCGCTGGCCGAGATGAGGAAGATCGCCTCTGCCTCGATCGATTACGGCTGGCGGGTGCCGGCAGTGAAGTGGCTGATGGTCGAGGCGCTGTTCACCGGCGGCGTCGGCATCTACGCCTTCTACGCCCTGCAGCCATACCTCCTCGAGCTCTACGGTGACCCGACCGCGTACCAGATCGCCGGCCTGGCGGCGGCGATCGTCGCCGGCGCCCAGATCCTCGGCGGGGTGGCGGCGCCCCGGATCCGAGGCCTCTTTCACCGGCGCACCTCGGCGTTGATCGTGATGGCCGGCCTCAGCGTGGTCACGCTCGGCCTCGTCGGCCTGATCGAGAGCTTCTGGGCGGTGATCGGGTTGACCACGGTCTGGGGCCTGTTGTTCGCAGCGACGATGCCGATCCGGCAGACCTACATCAACGGCCTGATCCCGTCGCGGCAGCGGGCGACGATCCTCTCCTTCGACTCGATGATGGCGTCCACCGGCGGGGTCTGGACCCAGCCGATCCTCGGAAAGGCGGCCGATGTCTGGGGCTACGCGCCGTCCTACGTGATGGCGGCCGGGATCTCCGTCCTGGCGCTGCCGTTCCTCGCCCTCTCACGGCTGCAGAACGCTCCCGCCGACCATCTCGACCTCACCGAGGTTCAACCCGCACCGCAGCCGGCCCCGGCCCCCGGGGAAGCGGCGGCCGGAGTACAGTCCGCCCAGTAGCCAAGGGGGCCCGATTACGAG
>JBOGZE010000274.1:0-2516 GCA_050697055.1 Solirubrobacterales bacterium | reverse complement strand
CGCCGCGAAGCTCCCCTGCGGGTGGGCGAAGGTGGCGCTCACCTCCCAGAACGGCTCGGGGACGTGGGCGCGGCGCTCGAGCTCGCGCTGGACGATCAGGCCGAGGGTCGGGCTCTGCACCCGGCCCACCGAGAGGAAGTTGGAGCCGAAGCGCCGGGTCGCCGTCGACACCGCCCTGGTCAGGGTCGCCCCCCAGATCAGGTCCATGTCCTGGCGAGCGGCGCCGGCGTTGGCGAGGTCGTAGGAGAGCTCGTCGAGATTGGCGAAGGCGCGCTCGATCTCGTCCTTGGTCAGGGCCGAGTAGCGGGCCCGCTTCACCGCGGTGCCGGTCGCTCCCCCGCCCGACCCGTTGGACTCCAGGGTCGCCAGTTTGGGGTTTGTCTCGATGATCTCCTGGAGCGCCTCGAGCCCGATCAGCTCGCCCTCGCGGTCGAAGTCGGTGGCGATAACCAGGTCGTCGGCGTCCTTGGCGACCTTCTTCAGGGCCCGGACCACGTTCTTGTCCGTCGGCTCGGAGATCAGCTCCGCGTCGATCAGATCGCGGGGGTTGGTCTCCTGCCAGTTGTTGTAGGACTCCGGGAAGCCGGGGTTGAGGACGTGGCCCTTGAGCCCGATCGTCATCTGGGGCCCATCCGGCCCCTCCCAGGTGTAGAACGGGGTCCTGTAGGAGGAATCCTCCTTGGCGGTGCCGCCGCTCAAGATCTCCGCGATCTTCTTGGCGCTGTTGTTCTTCTCTGTGACGATCAGTCGCATTGCGCCTGTCCACGGTAGCCGGGGGTCAAGATGACCCTTTCCGGCGCCGTCTCGGTCGACTGGGTCGGCGAGGGTAGCAGGGGGTTTTGGGCGCACTAGCCAATTTTGGGTCTCGCACGAGTATCGGCACGGTTAGGGTGCGGGCATGAGGGCCCTGGTCACAGGGGGCACTGGATTCATCGGATCGCACCTCGTCGACGCCCTGGTTGGGCGTGGAGACGAGGTTCTGGTGCTCGACGATCTCTCCACCGGCAAGCACGAGAACCTCGACCAGGCGAAGGCGAAGGGGGCGACGCTCGAGGTCGGGGACATCACCGACGCCCGGGTGCTGCTGACCACGCTCGAGGGCTTCGAGCCCGAGGTGGTCTTCCACCTCGCCGCCCAGATCGACGTCCGCAAGTCGATGGCCGACCCCGGCTTCGACGTCCGCCTCAATGTGCTCGGCACCGTGAACGTGCTCGAGGCCGCCGTCCGGGTGGGCGCCGAGCGCCTGGTCTTCACCTCCACCGGCGGCGCCATATATGGAGAGGGGGCCGAGCGCCCCGATGACCTTCCGTTCGCCGAGAGCGCCCGCTGCCGGCCCGACTCCGTATACGGGCAGAGCAAGCTCGCCGCCGAGGGCTACGTCGAGCTCTACCGACGCAGCCGCGGTCTCTCCACCGCCGTCCTCCGACTCGGCAACGTCTACGGGCCCCGCCAGGACCCCTCCCTGGAGGCGGGGGTGGTGGCGATCTTCTGCGACCTCGCACGGGACGGAGGGCGGCCGACGGTCTACGGCGACGGCACCCAGACCCGCGACTACATCCACGTCGCCGACGTGGTCACCGGACTCCTCGCCGCCCACGAGAGCTCCGAGGCCGGGCCGTTCAACGTCGGCACCGGGGTGGAGACCTCGGTCCTCGATCTGGTCGAGCGGATCGGCCGGCTCTCCGGCCGCACCGACTTCGAGCCCCAGTTCGCCCCCCACCGCGAGGGGGAGATTGAGCGCAACGGGCTCGATCCCACGCTCGCCGCCGAGGCGCTCGGCTTCAGGGCGAAGCGCACGATCGAGGCCGGGCTCGAGGAGACGCTGGCTGAGCGGGGCTGAGCCCCTCTAACCTTCGCCTTCATGCCTGCTCAGGCCTTCGAGGGCAAGGAGTGCGTGTGCCAGTTCCGCCGCGGGATCTGCGATCAGAGCTGCGTGCGAGACATGCTCGAGACCCCTCTATATATGGCCGCGCTGAAGCTGAAGGGCCGTCGCTGCCTGGTGGTCGGCGGGGGCGACATCGGCCTGGAGAAGGTCGAGGGCCTGCTGCTCTGCGACGGCGAGGTCACCTTGATCGCGCCGGATGCCACGCCCGAGCTCGCCGAGTACACGAAGGAGGGCTCGATCTCCTGGGAGCGGCGCGAGTTCCACGACTCCGATCTCGACGGAGCCTTCCTCGCGGTCGCCGCGACCAATTACACCGACGTCAACATCGCCGTCTCCGAGGGCGCCGAGCGCCGGGCGATGCTGGTCAACGTGGTCGACGTGCCGCCGCTCTGCAACTTCATCCTCCCCGCGATCGTCCGCAGCGGACCGCTGGCGATCGCGATCTCGACCGCGGGCGCCTCGCCGGCACTCGCGAAGCGGATGAAGCGCGAGATCGCCGAGCAATTCGGCGAGCCCTACGCCCGCCTGGCGGTGATCCTCAACGACCACCGCGGCTGGGCCAAGGCCACCCTCCCTACGTATCAGGACCGGAAGGAGTTCTTCGAGGGGATCGTCAACGGCGACCCCGACC
>JBOGZE010000273.1:0-1697 GCA_050697055.1 Solirubrobacterales bacterium | reverse complement strand
GATCTGCGGGTTTCCGGGGGCGACTGTGCCGCCGCCTGGCGCGGCGGCGGGGGCGGCCTCGGTGCTGGCCGGGGCAGCCTCGGTGCTGGTGGTCGCCGTGACCCCGTGCGCAGCGGCCGATGCCGCTCCGGCGCCGGTCCCGGATAGCAGCAGCAAGGCCGCCAGGCCCGCTCGCCTCCAGCCGCGCGCAGCATTCGACCACCGTCTGCCCATCCCCTCCGATTCGGGGCTCCGGCCCTCGATCCCTGGTCCGGGCTGCAACCCTCCTGTCAGGCGAGGCTACGTCGGGCTAGGCGGGACGGACGCCCGCGACGAGCACGCCGAGGGTGAGCAGCACCCGTGGCGATCCGCATGGCTCAGGGTCCTCTCCCGTGAGCAGCTCGAGGCGACCAGCACCAGCGCGACAGAGTAGGTCTCGCGCCCTAGGCGTTCGCCTGCGAGAGCAGGAAGAGGCCGAAGCAGGTGAAGCCGACCATCACCGCGAGCATGAAGTACTGCGAGCGGGTTGCCCGCCGCACGTCGCCGTAGACGGCCAGCGCCCGGTCGTGGGCGAGGGTGAGGGCGGTGACGTGGCCGGCGACGAGCGCCCCGACCTGCACGTACCAGATCGCGTTCGAGCTGATCAGCCCATAGTCGATCCCGCCCCCGGCGGTGCCGAATAGATCGGAGCCGTGGCCGAGCGGGTCGGAGAGAATGTAGGTGAACTGCGCCTGCTCCTGGTAGACGAAGGCGCTGAAGTAGTGGGCGACCAGGTACGCGAGGGCGATCGGGATCAGGGTGTGGGCAAACGAACGGGCCAGCTCGCGGGCACGCGGCGAGCCGCTGACCGTGTGCATGCCGCGGATGCCCAACCAGTAGAGAAGGCCGACCCCTGCGAGGACGATCGCCAGCCAGAGGCTGTTGGTGATCCGGAAGGTGGCGATCGTGGCGAAGCCGATGTCGTGGATGTGGTTGAAGGTCGAATTGATCGCCGACTTCAGCGCTCCCTCCTGCGCCCCGTCGAAGCTGGTCACCCCGATCGAGGCGAGCACCAGCGCCGCCGAGCCGGGCAGGTCCTGCCAGGAAGGCGCTCCGGTGAGGAATCGACGCCGGCCGAGTCGGCCGTCGCGCACCTCGAAGACAGAGAGCCTCGAGAACATGCCGAAGTAGGCCGAAAACGCCTCCCCCCGCTCGATCCACTCCTCGACCCCGAACAGGGCCATGCAGACGAAGGTGATCGCGCTGTAGACGATGGTGGCCGTGGCCACGTCCCCCGGATCCGGCGCCACCCCCGCCCCGCGGATCAGCTCGAGCCAGATGAAGCCGATCACCCCGGCGACCGCGGGCCAGCGGCCGAGGCGCTGGGGATAGCGGAAGGGCGAGGGCGCCGATTGGCCGGCGATCAGCCGGAAGGTCCCCGAGAACGCCCGCCCGATCGCCCGCCAGGGATTGAAGGCGTGGAAGACGTCTCCGAAGACGACGCTGACCAGGACCAGCCCCAGCCAGACGGTGTAGAAGACGAAGATGATCGCGAAGTTGTGGATCGCGTCCTGGGTGCCGTCGAAACCGGCGTAGACGACGAGGAACAGCAGGCCCGCCCCGGCCAGTCCGCAGAGGCACTGGGTGATCGGGCTCGGCAGGACCGCCGTCAGGGGGGCCGAGAGCGGCCGCCAGTCCTCCTCCTGTAGGCGGGCCTTGGTCCAGGCGACCGAGAGCAG
>JBOGZE010000272.1:0-6583 GCA_050697055.1 Solirubrobacterales bacterium | reverse complement strand
CGTCGGCGCGCTGTCCGGGCAGCGGCGGGGTCAGCTCCTCGACCAGGTGCCCGCGGCGGCGCCGGGCGCGGCGCTCGCCCGCGCGGACGACGACCGCGTGACGGTCCTCGTCGAGACGGAGGAGCTGCGAGAGGGTGAGCTCGAGCCCGGCGGCGATCTTCTCGGCGACCGCCAGGGTCGGGCTGGTCTCGCCACGCTCGACCTGGGAGAGCATCGGCGCGCTCACCCCGCTTCGCTCGGAGAGGTCGCGCAGCGAGAGGTTCATCGATTCGCGCAGGGCCTTCACCCGCCCGCCGACGGATTCGCCGTTCCGGGGAGTCGCCTCCCCGCTTGTCTCCAGTGTCGCCTTCGGCATCCGGCGTACGTTATCACGTACGCCCGTATGTCAGACTGCTCAGGCTCTGGGTTCAAGCGCGAAGCGGAGGCGGAAGAAGTCGAGCATCTGAGGCAGCGACCGCTCGGGGTGCAAAGCCGGCTCGAACAAGCGCACCGTTCGCTGCGTCAGGAGCGAGGCGAGCAGCGCCTTGCCGATGAAGAGAGCGAGTCCGGCGCCGGGGCATCCCTGGGGGCCGTGGCTGAAGTGGTTCAAGGACCAATCCTCCGCCCGGTCACCCTCGGTCCAGGCCTCCGGCTCGAAGCGGTCAACGCCCGCCCGCTCGGGATCGCGGTGGTTGAAGGTGTTGGAGATCAGCAGCTGCGTTCCCGCGGGCACGCGCGCGCCATCCCATTCGGTCTCCTCGAGCGTCTCGCGGGAGAGGAAGGGGGTGGTCGGCCACAGCCTCATCGCCTCCTGCAGGCACGCCTCGAGGTAGGCGAGGCTCGACACCGCCGCCGCGTTCGCCGCCCCGTCCTCCCCCAGGCGCGCCCTCAGCTCTTGGTCGACCACGGCCGCCTGCCGCGGGTGGCTGACGATCAGGGCGAGCGCGCGCATGACGTTGGCGGAGAGGGTGTCGCCGGTCGCGAACAGCCAGTGGGTCAGCTGGCGCTCGACCCGGGTGTCGGCGTCGGAGGGAGCCTCGGAGATCAGGCCCGCGAGGCTCCCCGGCTCGGAGGTCGCGACGTAGCCGCCTACCTTGGCCAGGTAGGGCTCGAGCTCCTCAGAGGGCGACTTCGGCAGCCTGTTGGCCTCATCCATCAGCTTCGCGAGCATCTCGGTGAGCTCGGCGTCGTCGCGCGCTCCGTCACCGAGGACGATCCGGCGGGTGATCCGCCAGCCCGCGCGGTGAAAACCATCGAAGTCGAGCTCCTTGGAACGACCGCGGAGCCCGTCGAGCAGGGCGCCGACCTCCCCGCTGACCACCTCGAGGAAGTGGTCGCCGAGGCGGTGCACGGGCTTGCCCGTGTCGAGCACGGACTCGGCGAAGCGGCGGCGGTTTCGCCAGAGCTCGCCCCGCGAGATCGTCAGGGCGTCGGGCTGGAAATGCGACATGCCGCGCCGCTTCGCCTCAGGGTCGGGCGCGAAGGGATACGGGGAGCCCTCGAGCGCCCGCCGCACGTCGTCCCTGGCCAGGGCGAGGAGCATGCGGTCTCCGCCGGCCCGCACCCACACCGGTCCCGGGCCGTGCTTGCGACGTATGTCTCGGATCTCGGCGACCGCAAGGCGATCGAGGTCAAGCCTGGTGGCGACGGCGACCGCTCGCCGGCGTCGCCGGAACAGGCCCTGGATCAGGTTGGGGACCATCGCCTTGAGCGTGAACCCCACGCTCTCGGCGAGCGAGGCGCTCGGCAGCTGCCGCCTACCGCCTGGGCTCATCCGGGGGGATCAGCTCAGCCGGCGCCAGGGGGCGAAGGCGTTTTGCACGCCCTCAAGCGCCGGCGCGAGCTCGGGATGATGGCGGCGCAGCACGTCGAGCATGCCGTTGCGCTCCACCCAGTCCAGGCCCTCCGGCGTGTAGACGTCGGGCGAGTAGTCATCGGTGAAGAAGCGGTCGCTCTTCAGCCGCCGTGACGCCATCAAGATGAAGATCCGGAAGGCGGTGTCGCTGAAGCCGAAGCCCGGAGGCAGCGGCTCCGCCAGGAGCCCCACCTGGAGGTCGACCGCGTCGATGTTGCCGTCGTAGACCTCGCGGATCTCCTCCGCCCAATCTCGGTTTTCGGTGAGGTCCTCAAAGCGCTCGATCCGTGGCTTGCGCAGCGCCTCCCGGAACTCGTTGTAGCGCCGCACGCCTCGCTCCCGGTCGCGGAGGATGTCGATCGTCCCCAGGTCGACCCGATCGCCGTTCAGGCGCACGTGGCCGTTGAGGGCGCGTGGGTGGTTGTGCAGCGTGATCGCGCCGGGGTTTGCGATGCCGAAGGAATAGAGCAGGTTCGCCATCCCCCACTTCTCCGTGCTCGGACGGGTCCCGTGACCCTGGACCGGATCGAAGTCGGTCTCCTCGATCAGCTCACCGTTGCGGTGATCGCGGATCTCGTAGTCGTCGGGCAGCAGCGGATGCAGCCGGTAGACCGAGACGAACTCCTCGGTGATCGAGTAGGCGGCGGCATGGTGATCCTGCGAGGAGCCGACTATGCCTGTCAATGCCTCGCCCAGGCTGCGCCCTCCCAGCATGCGGCTGGCCCATCGCGGCAGCATCCCGTACCAGTTGGCGTTCATCGCCGTCTCCAGCACCGGATTCGCCAGAATCCCGGGTGTCCACTCGACCGTGTGGATCTTCGCCATCAAGGCCGAGTTGACCAGGCGCGCGGTCAGGAAGAGCCGCTCGTCGTCCCAAGTGGGATAGGAGCCCCTGAGGTAGTCGCAGATCGCGTTGTGCTCCTTAACGAACAGCGTGTGCAGCAGAGACAGCCCGATCCAGTAGTTGTCGCTGAAGCCGGTCAGGTCAACCCCATCGAGCTTCCGGTCCCTCTCGTTCGGCAGCCGCCCGTCGTCCATTGCCAGCTTGCCCCCCTCGCCGGTCCGCAGCTCGCGGTTACGCTCCTCGCTGGAGCCGTAGATCTGCGAGCCGTCCCACCAGTGGGTGACGGTGTTGATGTAGGTAGGCGGCAGCCCACTCCTCCAGGTGCGGGTCCGGTCTTTGCTCGTGCGCCGGACCCTCATCGGGTCATCGGGCCAATCGTCGTCTTGGTCGAGCGGCACGTCGAAGAACTTGTCGGGGGAGTTCTCGCCGTGGCCGAGCCAATCGTGGTTCTCGAACTGGATCCAGCACGCGGCCAAGACATTGAGGGTAGTCGCCGGCTTGAAGGTGTCGCGGGTGAGGAGTCGCTGGCTCACGGTCCGGGGACTCGGCTTCATCAATCGCGGCATCTGCTCCGGTGCGGTCGCCTCGGCCGGCGCGTTGCGGCCAAAGCGCGACCCGACCATGCCCATCTCGGGATCGACCGGATCCTGCCTCGAGCCGTCGTAGGTTCGATACCTCGGCAAGTCCTCGAGGGCGGTCGGTGAGCGCTCGCCGTTCTGAGCCGCGGCCCTTGTGTCGTAGAGGTTGTACTCGCGCAGCTCGTCCCGGTACGTCCTCAGGTTGAGCAGAGCCAGGCGCTTCGGGAGTTCCCACCAGTTCCGGTTCCGGTTGACACGAGTCCAGAACGCGGCTCGTGCGCGGGCCAGCGGGTTGGGCATCGAACTCTCCTTCCCTCTCGGTGCGCTTCGACCTCCTTGCCGCGGTGCCTGATCGGCGCCGGCGCGTAAGGCAGCCTCCGCACTGCGAAGCCGAAGCTACCACACGGTGTTAGGCTCGACGCGTCGATTCCTGAGAGGAGCGCGCCGTGGAGCAAGCCACCGCCGAGGGCACAAAGCGCAGGTTCAGGCTGGGACAGCAGAGCCCGATCGCCGAGCGAGTCGAGGAGCTGCGCTCGCTGGCCAAGAAGGAGAACTACGTCGCCCGCGATGCGACCTGGGCCTGGTTCAAGGAGCTCGGCGAGCACCGCGACCAGGCCGCGCTCGACGAGATCTTCGCGCTCGGCAAGGCGCCCAAGGGACTGGACGGGCCGACCGACGGGATCCTCGTGGTGCCCTTGATCCAAGGGGTGTTCGACCGCGGCCTTACCGTGATCACGAAGGCGTGGATGCCCTGGAACGGCAAGCGCTTCGACGCCCCCAACAACCGCGGCGACAACCTGCTCGCGGGCACCGCCCGCTGGCCGGCAAAGCTGATCTGGCCGCGCTACGAGACAAAGCCCGTGCCGGGCGGTCGTGCCGCGTTTGACTTCGAGACCAGGATCGAGCCGGGCAAGCACGACCCGGACACCGAGGTGTTGGTGATCGACTACGCGCCGGTCAGCGACAACCCCGATCACCTGATCCGCAGCATCCGCGACGAGCTGGTCGAGGTCGCCGGCGGCGCCCACCTGGGCAAGATCCTCTACCGCACCGGCGAGGACAGCTACCGCAACCTCGGCTTCTTCGCGCTGCGCCCAGCCGGCTAGCGCCGCGGGTCAGCCAAGAGGCTCGAGGATGACCACCGGGATGCGGCGCTCGGTGCGCCGCTGGTAGGCGGCGTAGTCGGGCCAGACCTCGACCAGGCGAGCCCAGAGGCGCTCTCGCTCGGAGTCGGTCGCCTCGCGCGCCCTCACCCGCCGGCGCTCACCGCCGACCTGGACGGTCGTCTCCGGGCTTGCCTGCAGGTTCAGCCACCAGAGCGGGTGCCTGGCGGAGCCTCCCTTCGAGCCTACGATCACGAGGGCGTCCCCGTCCTCGATGTAGAGAAGCGGCGCGGTGCGGCGCTTGCCGCTCTTTCGCCCGACGTGATCGACGAGCACGATGTCCACACCCCTGACCCGGCCCCCGATTCGGCCCCGGGTGAGGCGGTAGAGGCGGACGTGGCTATCGGTGAGCGCCCGCCAGGCGAGATCCGATCGCGCGACCTGCGTCAGGGCCCAAGGCGTCCACATCGCGGGACTCTATGACCCCCCTCGCGCAGCCGCTTACGGCCCGGGGGTGCGCTCGGATGCCGCGTCGGCGGTCGCCTCCTCGGCTTCGCGGATCGCAACGCCCTCGAGGGCGTTCGAGATCGCCCGGACGAAGGCGCGGGCGGCGGCCTCGAGGATGTCGGTGGCCACCCCCTGGCCGCTGGCGAGCTTGCCGTTGGCGCGCACCCAGACGGTCACCTCGCCGAGGGCGTCGGTCCCGCCGGTGACCGCCTCGACCTCGAATCGAGCCAACTCGGCTTCGGTGCCCACCGCCTCGCGGATTGCGCCGAAGATCGCGTCGACAGGACCGTCGCCGGAGGCATGGGCCTCCGACTCCTCGCCGCTCGGCAGGATCACGCTGACCGTCGCCTTGGGGGCGCGCTGAGAGCCCGCCTCGACCTCGAACCAGCCGAGGTTGTAGGTCTCCGAGCGCTCACGCATCTCATCGGAGACGATCGCCTCCAGGTCGAGCGCGGTCACCTGCTTCTTCTTGTCCGCGATCTCCTTGAAGCGCTTGAAGGCATGGTTCAGCGCTTCCCCCTCGACCTTGAAGCCGAGCTGCTGGAGGGCGTCCTGGAGCGCGTGGCGCCCCGAGTGCTTGCCGAGCACGATCGAGTTCGACTCCAGCCCGACCTCGGTCGCGTCCATGATCTCGTAGGTGGAGCGCTCCTTCAGCACCCCGTCCTGGTGGATGCCCGACTCGTGCGCGAAGGCGTTCCGGCCGACCACCGCCTTGTTCGGCGGTACCGAGTAGCCGGTCAGCCGCGAGACCATCCGGCTGGTCCGGGCCAGCTCGCGGGCGTCGAGGCAGGTGTCGAGCCCGTGCTCGTCGCGGCGGGTCCGGAGCAGCATCACGATCTCCTCCAGCGAGCAGTTCCCGGCCCGCTCGCCGATCCCGTTGACCGCGCACTCGACCTGGCGCGCCCCCGCGAGCAGACCGGCGAAGGAGTTCGCAACGGCCATCCCCAGATCGTCGTGGCAGTGGACCGAGACCTCGACCTCCTCGAGGTCCGGGACCAGCTCGTAGAGGCGCTCAAAGTAGGCCGTGTACTCGGCCGGGGTCGTGTAGCCGACGGTGTCGGGGATGTTGATCACCGTCGCTCCTTCCGCGACCGCGATCGCGCAGACCTCGGCGGTGAACTCGACGTCCGCCCGGGTGGCGTCCATCGGCGAGAACTCGACGTCGTCCGTGTAGGACCTGGCGAGGGCGACCGCCGCCTTCGCCTGGCCCTTGACGTCCTCGCGGGTGGTCTGGAGCTGGTGCTCGATGTGGATGTCGGAGGTGGAGATGAAGGTGTGGATCCGCGGCCGCGACGAGTCCTTGATCGCGTTCCAGGCGGCGTCGATGTCGGCCTTGTGGGTGCGCGAGAGGCCGCAGATCACCGGGCCCTCGACCTGGTGCGAGATCTCCTGAACGGCGTCGAAGTCACCGGGCGAGGTGATCGGGAAGCCCGCCTCGATCACGTCGACGCCGAGCCGGGCGAGCTGCTGGGCGATCTCCACCTTCTCCTGGGTGTTCAGGGAGATCCCGGGCGACTGCTCGCCGTCGCGCAGCGTCGTATCGAAGATGTGGACCCGGTTCTGCTCGGCAACGTCCTTCATGACTTCCCCTCCTTCTCTAGAGACTTCGAATGACCTGTTCTTCTCTCGCGGCTATCGCGCCGCCCAGCGCTTACTCCCCCCGAGGGGGGAGGAGAAGGAGGAGCGCCAGGCTGTTGAGCCGGTGCGTCATCGAAGT
>JBOGZE010000271.1:0-3416 GCA_050697055.1 Solirubrobacterales bacterium | reverse complement strand
GCAGCGAAGCCGCCCGCGACCTCTGCCGCCCCCCGGCGCAAGGTCGCCTTCGAGCGGATGGCGTGTTGGCAGAGGTAGATGGAGCCGGGCCCCTCCGGACTCGCTATGTGCTTGACGAGCGAGACCGGTCTCGCCCTGGGTGGGGCTCCGTAGCGGCGACGCTCGATCTCGGTCCTCAGATCGAGGATCTCCGCGAAGCCGAGCTGGACCGCGTTCCACGCAGCCTCGGGCTCAAGAGATCGCGCCACTACGTGAGATCCCTCCACGTTCTCCTCCGACATCGCCTACTCCGACAGCCCGGCGGCTTCGAGGGCCTCGGCCTTTGTCGGATAGTTACGAGTCCGAACGATTTTGCCGTCGCGCAGCAACGAGACCGATACGAGCGTGAGGTCAACGGGCGCACCACTCGACTTGCCTCGACCGCTGATCCGGACCGAAACCACGACCTGATCACCGGCATCGATCAACTCCTGCGGCTCGACGCGGAGATCATCGAACTCGTCGGCGACCGTCCCTAGGTAGCGGCGAATGCCTTCGTGCCCGCGATAGGTGGCCGGCTCGATGTAGCCCGCCGTCGTCGTCCACTCGATCTCGGGGGGCATGTACCGCAGGCTGCCTTCGATGCCATCGCGCTCGAAGGCGTCAAAGGACTGGCGAATGATCTGGACGTTCTCCTCCGACATCGCCCACGAAGTATCTCGCCGCGGACTGCTGCTTTCCCTGCAAAGCGCCGCTTCTCGTCCTAAGCGGTACTTCTGATTACCCCCGCAGCCCGGCGGCTTCGAGGGCGTCGCGCGATGGCGGAAGAACTCAAACTTGCGCATCCTCCCATCTCGGAGCGTCCAGACCTCGAAGTAGTGAAAGACGATTGGAACGTCGCTTTCCCGCCCTCGGCCCCTTAGGCGAATGAGACCAAGGACCCGATCGTCCGGCGCATCGATGAGCTCAAGCGGCTCTGCGACGACGTCGACCCACGCGCCTCGCCATTGCTCAAAGAACTCAATGGACGCTGGGACGCCCCCAAGATCCTGTGGGGTGTCAGGGTACGTTCGCTCACCGTGCCAGTGCCACTCGATCTGAGGATCCAGAGTTTCCGCAAGGGCATCGCTGGACGGCTCGCCCCGCATGAATGCGTTGTATACGTCGATCGCGTTGCGCACGATCTCGACGTTCTGCTCAGAAATAAGAGCCTCCTTCAGGCAATATGCCTGTTAGTCCTAGTCGACGTGGAGCCTTGCCCCCTCCGCGGAAGCACCCAACGGCAGGATCGCATAGGTAATGTCCGGCGAACGCGTCGGACGAGGAAGGGCCCCGAGTGACCTCAGCCAGGAGATGGACCGGAGCTCTGATCGCGTTCCTTGTTGCGCTGCTCGCTTCCTCGGCAAGCGCGTTCGCTGTCCGCTCCGGCGGCCACAACCCTCCGACTCGTAAACTCGAGCGGGCGTTCAAGGTCGCAGGGGGGCTGCGAGTAGCCAGGAATGGCTGCTACCCGGGGCCGCGCCGGCTTGCTGCCGCGATTACCTATTGGGCACCTCCTGTCGCAGACGTGGCCAAGGGCCTCGGGTCGCTCGATCGCCCGGGCGTGGTCTACGTGCTCAGACGCCATGCCCGCTGCGGCCGCGTGCGCCTCGCCCTGCGCGAACGGGGGAAGCTCTACATCCTGGACACCGCCGGCGGAGAGGTCTACGTGCACGGTCGAGAGCATGAGCGCCTCGGCGCGGAGGCCCGCCGCGGCGGCCGCGGCCCGCTCAGGGCGCTGGAGCTCGTCAGCCGGGACTTCCTCCTCACCCGCCCCGACCGGGCCAGGCGGCTCGAGGTCAGCTGCCCGAAGGGGAAGTTCCCGCTGGGGGGCGGGATGATCGCGACCCCGCCGCTGAGCGCCGACGGCGAGGGCGTCTACCCGCACTCCTACGAGCGGCTCGGGACCCAGCGCGGCTACCACATCACTGCACTCGGCATCGACCCTCACCCTCGGCGCACCGCCAAGCGCGAGGCGACGATCCAGGTCGTCTGCGGGCTGGGGCTCGTCCCGAATAGCTCCCCGCACAGGACCGTCTTCGTCAGGCGCCACAAGACCAACACCGCGGTCGCCCGCTGCCCGACCGGGCAGTACCTGTTCTCCGGAGGGTTCCAGCGCACCAACTTCACCACCCCCTTCCGGACCTCGGGCGGCAATTACATCACCGAGTCACGGGCGATCTCCCCCAGCGCCTGGCAGGTGACAGCAGCGGCCGTCGGCCATGACGGCGGCGAGCTCACCGCGATCGCCTACTGCGCCCGGAGCCCGGCTCCGCTGATCACCGAGGTCTCAGCCTCCGCACCGCTGCCGGGAGGGCAGTCCGCCACGGCGACGACTCCGCTGTGCCCGCCCGGCCTCCGCCTGGCCGCCGGGGGGTTCAGCTTCAACGGATCGCGCGAGGCGTTCTTCGCCGGCGGCTGGATCAACTCCGACGACAGCTGGTCGGCCACGGGCTTCGGCTACCTCGGCCCGGCTCCCGCCCTGACGGCCTACGGCTACTGCCTGGCGGTCAGCGACGCGGTCTGACCCCTTGGAGGTCACCCCTCCGCGGCCAGCACAGGTTCGCTAAGGCGAACTCGGCAGGGTGGTGACGAAGCGGCAACGGACGCAACCGGAGCCGACCGGACCCAGACGAAAGGAATGGTGCCCGGAAACCGCGATCTAGCGCCGAATCCAGGGCCCGCTGGTCCCTGTGCATTTCATCCGTCGTGGGTGACGACGAAGTCGTCATGAGCTCTCCTGCGACATCGCCCACGCAGTATCTCTCGACGGAGTAACTGCGATCCATGCGAAGGAGCACTATCCGAACCCGGTTTCGCTCACGCTCCTTCGCGCGAAGAGCAGAAGCGCCGCTCGCACCGCCGTGGACCTTCAGCCGAGAGACCTTGGCTCAACTCGTTGGTGCGACGCCTTGCTCCGCGCGAAGGACGGAGACGACCTCGAAGATCTCGACCCGAGGCTCGCCCTCGACGCGGTAAGCCTCTGGGATAGTCGCGGCCAAATCCGATTCGCGGAACTCGCGCATCGAATCCTCGTCCTCCCAGATGTAGATCCCGCCGTAGTCGCCGGTTCCCTGCTCCCTGATGTAGAGCTTCTGCCGGAGCCCCGGCAGCGCCTCGTACTGCGGCGCTCGCTCGGCGATGGTCTGAGCGGCCTCGTCATCCGAGAGTCCGGTCTTGTACTTGACTACTTGCACGATCATTCGCCTCGACCTCCTCCGAATCGATCGATCCCCATGGACAGGTTACGCCTGGTTGGGCGACTCCTAGCTGTCCTTCTTCGCCCAAGATCGCGGCGCTGCTCGAGCGTTAATTAGGCTCTGGCCAAGCTGCGGGCAGTGATTTCGCGCCAGCCCAATCCGATGAGGAGGAGCGCATGTACGCACGTGTCGTCAGAT
>JBOGZE010000270.1:0-2370 GCA_050697055.1 Solirubrobacterales bacterium | reverse complement strand
GCGATAGGTATGGAGCCGTTTATGGAGCTTTCAGTTTCAGAAGGGCGGCGGCGGAATGATGACAATTTCGGCGGCAACGCCGGCGGCGACCTGCTCGAGCGCTTCCTCGGACAGCTCGCCCTCCGCGGGGGCACACGGAAGCACGAAGTTATGTACGCCGGGCGTATCCTCGACCACCCGGATGTCAAGCCCGTCCGGGAGGTCGAGCCCCGCCTCTTCGAAAACCGACCTGGGATCGCTCACGAGGCGCGCCTTGTACCCCTCGTCAGTCCACGCCCTGGCAATGATCTTGCCGATCGCGGCTCTATCGCCGGTGCCTCGCTCCATAGGAAACCTCCAGTCGAACGAACGAAGGTCTGCTGGACGAAACATACACCAAGCCGTCACACGGCAAGCTTTGCTGTCCGCGGCCCGAAGAGCGATAGTGCGGTGTGCTTGTCGCCTGTTGCGGATCGGGCGGTCGGCAAGCGCCTGGCCGAGGCCGCTCACGCTGGCTGAACGTCAGCGTCGTCGAGGGACGACGAGTGGACTGCCACTTCTCAGAAGGCCGCGAAAGCGGCCCTCAGTCGTTTCCGGGACGGGCGCGGTACTACTTGGCGCGTGGCGACGCCAAGGTCGGTCGAACTCAGTCCCGCTGTCGTTTCAAAGACGGTCCGCGAGGCGCGGCGACGCCGTGCGTCGCGGACGCGGGGGCGGCCTGCGCGCCGGCGCCCCCTTAGCGCGGCTCTGGACCTGAACCGTCGACCCCCTTCCCATTTTCACGCCCACGCGGCGTCCCCGCCAGGGAACATCACGCTATGAAGGAGGGCCGTGTGTCAAGGGCGTCTCGGTGTATCCGCCCAGTCATGGTGGGTGTGCGTGGTCTGGTGGTTGAGCAGTGCTCATCTCTCTATCGCCTCCTTGTTGGAGGATCAGGTGGGATGGGAGCCTCGCTTCGGTGGCGCATCTCCTTAAGGGCCGTCAGGCGGCCAGGGGGTCCGCGGCGCCTGCCGGAGCGAAGGGTTGGTTGCGGGTGAGCATGTGCCAGATCGCTTCGGCGAGTCGGCGGGCGAGGTCGACTTGGGCGACCTTGGCGCCGCGCTGTTTGCCGAGCCGCTGTTTGGTCTGTTGGTAGCGGTCGCGGTAGAGCGGGTGGCGGCTGGCGTGCATGGTTGCCTCGATCAGCGCCCAGCGCAGGTAGCGGGGCCCGTTTTTGGCGAGTGCGCCGCGCCGGTCGGACTGGCCGGATTGGTAGACGCGCGGGCAGAGGCCGGTGTAGCCGGCCAGCTTTGTCGGTGAGGGGAAACGGTTGATGTCGCCGATCTCGGCCGCGATCGTGTAGGCGAGCACCCAGCCGATTCCGGGGACGGTGCGCAGCAGCGGCACGTAGCGGTGATCGGCGCCGAGCCGCTGCAGCTCGGTCTCGCAGCTGGCGATCTGGCTGTCGAGCTCGTCGATCAGCTGCAGACTCGCCGCGACAGTGCCGGCCCACGGCTCGGGGAGCGCCAGCCGCTCAAGCAGCGCCCGACCGGAGACGCCGAAGAGATCGGAGACCGGGCACGGCTTACCGTGCGCGAGCAGGACCGCGTGCACCCGTTGCTTGAGACTGGTGCGGTGACGGACGAGGTGGAGCCGGAAGCGGGCCCGCTCGCGCTCGGCGCGCACCGACGGGTCGGGCAGCCAGATCGCCGGCACCAGATCACGCCGCGCCAGCTCGGCCAGTACCCAGGCGTCGATCCGGTCGGTCTTGCAAACGGCGCCAGCCCCTTCACCCTGACTGCGTCGGCGATCTCGACCTGCCAGCCGGCCAGCTCGAGCTGGTCGTGGACAAAGCGGGCGCCGTTCATCGACTCGATCGCTGCCCGCACCGGCTCGGCGAAATGTTCGACATGAGCGGCGAGGCCGCGAAGACCATCTGCGTCCGGTGGCGCGGCGCCGAGGTCGACCGTCTCGCCCGCCTGATCGAGCAGGCGGAAGTCGAGACGCTTGCGGCTGAGATCCAATCCCGCGTACAACATCGTGTGGGCCTCCCTTCGTCTCTCGAGGACGCGCGGAGCATGCCTCCGCGGGAGGCCCTCCTACATCGCATTCCTTACCATGCGGACCCGGTCGCAACCCGTCGCAGCCCAAGGCAATGCTTTCCGACTGGTTTGGCCGTTCTCGCCGCCGTCGCATTGCCACGAGTTGCCACCGGTTGCGACCGCT
This sequence comes from Solirubrobacterales bacterium, assembly GCA_050697055.1. GTDB lineage: Bacteria > Actinomycetota > Thermoleophilia > Solirubrobacterales > 70-9 > CAVVYV01. The sequence continues at coordinate 186 of JBOGZE010000270.1, read as the reverse complement.
CGGCTCTTTCTGAAGAAGGGCGGCTTGTCAAGTCCTCGGCTGGTTGATGGCACCTCCTCTGGTGCTCCCGGACGGTCGGATGCTCATCTCTTTCTCGGCGCTTGGGCGCACACCGTGTCGATGGGAGCTGTCCCGGCTTCTCAATTCCATAAGGGGCCGTCAGGCGGCCAAAGCCAAGCGGGAGCT
>JBOGZE010000269.1:0-1718 GCA_050697055.1 Solirubrobacterales bacterium | reverse complement strand
GCGCCACCTCCCAGAAGCCGCTGGCGGTGATCGACGCCCTCGACCGCTACTGGCGCTTCGAGAACGCCAACGTCCATCGCGGCGTGCACACGATCTCCGAGGAGGCGACGAGCCTCTACGAGGAGGCACGCCGGATCCTCGCCGCCCACATCGGCGCCGAGCATCGCGAGGTGATCTTCGTCCGCAACGCGACCGAGGCGCTCAACCTGGTCGCCTATTCCTGGGGACGCACCAACGTCGGCGATGGCGACCGGATCGTGCTCACCGAGATGGAGCACCACTCGAACATCGTGCCCTGGTACCTCCTCGCCCAGGAGAGGGGCGCCGTCCTCGACTGGGCGCCGATCACCGACGAGGGCCGGCTCGACCTCGCCGCCCTCGCCGCCCTGATCGAGCGCGGGCCGAAGCTGGTCTGCGTCGCCCACGTCTCCAACGTCCTCGGGACGATCAACCCGCTCACCGAGATCGCCCGCCTCGCCCATGAGGCCGGCGCCCTGGTGGTAGTCGACGGCGCCCAGGGCGGGCCGAAGCTGGAACTTGACATGGCAGAGCTGGGAGCCGACTTCTATGCCCTCACGGCACACAAGATGTACGGGCCGACCGGGATCGGGGCCCTGTTCGGCCGCCGCGAGCTGCTCGAGGCGATGCCGCCGTTCATCGGTGGCGGCTCGATGATCAGGAAGGTCGGCCGCGAGCTGATCACGTGGGCGGATCTCCCCGCCAAGTTCGAGGGCGGCACCCCGGCGATCGGCGAGGCGATCGGATATGGCGCCGCCGTGCGCTGGCTCGACGAGCTCGGGCTGGAGGCCGTCCACTCCAGCGAGGCCGAGCTCACCGGGTACGCGCTCGAGCGGATCGCCGAGGTGCCCGGGCTGACCGTCTTCGGCCCGCCGGCCGGGGATGACCGCGGCGGCATCGTCTCGTTTGCGATCGACGGCGTCCACGCCCACGACACCTCGGAGATCCTCGACCGGCACGGAATTGCCGTGCGCGCCGGGCACCACTGCGCCCAGCCTCTGATGGAGCGCCTTGGGGTTACGGCCACCACCCGCGCCAGCCTCGCCGTCTACAACACGCGCGCCGAGGTCGACCGGCTGATCGAGGGCCTGCTCGACGTCAGGCGGGTATTCGACCTCTGATGGACGAGCTCTACAGAGACCAGATCCTCGAGCACTACAAGCGGCCCCACAACTTCGGCCGCCTCGACGACTTCGACCTCGAGTTCGAGGACTCCAACCCGTTCTGCGGGGACGAGCAGCACGTCTTCCTGAAGCTGGGCGTGGACGGGAAGATCGCCGAGGTCTCCTTCGAGGGCCAGGGCTGCGCGATCTCAACCGCGGCGACCTCGCTGCTCACCGACGAGCTCGAGGGAATGACCCCGGAGGAGATCCTGGCGCTGCCCAAGGACTACGTCCTGGAGCTGCTCGGGATCGACATCTCCGCCACCCGGTTGAAGTGCGCGCTGCTCGGCCTCAAGGTGGTCAAGGGCGCCAGCCTCGGCCAGACGGCCGAATGGGAGGACGAGGGGGAGCAGGGCGATCCCGCCGAGGCCGCCTCGATCTGAGCCCGGCCCAGCGACCCGCCGAGCTGATGGACGCCGATGACCAGGTGGTGGTGATCGCCAGGCGGCGGGCCCGGCTTGCCCTCGCGGGGTTCGCGCGGGGCAAGCCGCTAAAATCCGACCCTCGAAGTAGGAATAACGTGACGGAAAGCACGAC
>JBOGZE010000268.1:0-10655 GCA_050697055.1 Solirubrobacterales bacterium | reverse complement strand
GGTTGGTGAGGACAATCTGGCCCGGGGTCCCTCGCTGCTCGAACCACTCGAGGCCTTCGCGCGGCACCATCGGGTCGAGGACCACCCGGGCGGGCTCGATGTAGTACGAGTCCACGGGCAGCCTGATTCTCGGGTGGATCGCTGTCCAGTGGTGGACGCCGGGGAGCACCTCACGGATCGGCCGGTGCGATGCGAGCTCAAGCGCGAGCGGACGGAGGAACTGCGGCCACGCCGCGCCGGCGAGCTCGACGCCGTAGTGGGCCCGCCGGGTGAGACGATCGAGTAGCGCCATCGCCGGAACGTTTATACGTGTGCGCAAAGCACTGCGGCCACACGCTCAACCCTGCTCCGCTCCCGACGAACCTCTGGGGCGCCGGAGGGCTATCTGGCAATGTACTCGCGTGCTACTCACTCAGCCCTCTCCGATCATCCGGTTTGTTTGCCGTCACGATCTCGGTCGGGAAACCGAACTGCGATGTGTATTCGCGCCGCACGCCCTCGAAGCCGAGCTCTTCGAGAACCGGCACCGCGAGCACGCCGCGGCAGTTCGCGGTTAGGTTGACCCCCCGCGCATAGAGCGCGTCCCAGACCCGGTGCGAAGGGCGTTCGCCCACGGTCATGTTCGAGAGCACGATTCGCCCACCGGCCCGCATGACGCGGCGAAACTCGGCCAGGGCGCGCGGGATGTCGTCACGCGGCAGCAGATCGAGCATGTAGGAGTTGACCAGAAGGTCGAAGCTTCGATCTCCGAAGGGAAGCTCAAGGGCATTGGCGCGGACGAGCTCGACCTGCCCTCCGGCCCCGGCCGCCGCGAGCCGCTTGCGAGCCTGGGCAAGCATCCCGTCGGCGAGCTCCACCCCGACCACCCTTCCCGAGGGGCTTCGCCGGGCTAGCTCGACGAGTTGGGCCCCGGTGCCGATCGCCACCTCGAGCACCGCCTCGCGATCGTGCGGGGCCGCCAGCTCGAGCACGCGTCGGCGGGGCCGCGCCTCGGTCAGGCGGGCCCACAGTTCGTAGACGGGAGCGAGCTTCGTATAGGCGCCGATGACGCGTTGGGAGCGCGTCTCGTTGACCTCGAGAATCTGAGAGCGCCAGTCACCCGTTGGCATGGTCAAGCGCTGCGGGACCCTACCTGGTCGCGGGTGTTCAGATGACGGGCGCTGGGCTCCGGCCACCAGTGCTCCCGGGACGGCGTAGCTGTTGATCAGGCTACGGGAAAGAAGAAGAAGCTCAACCGGAAGTGGACTTCCTCGCCGGACGGCCGGCTGGGGCACCGGCCGTAGTTTCATGCCGGGAGTAGAGCGCCAGATAAGCCGAACGTTCCGAGCTGTCGCTTTCCATGCAGCGGAGACGCCTGCGGCGTCAGTTCACTCGCTGCTCGGATGCGCGAAACCGAGCACTGAGAGGGGGCAGTGCTCCTCGTCGCGCGAAGCGAGAGCGGGCCGGAGCGCTCGTGGGGAGACCGCCACGGCTCTTGAGCGCCGGGGGCAGCTACTGGCCGCCGCCGCCCGGGAGCGTCCGCCCCAGGCAGCGGACGTGGGACGGCGCCATCCCCCAGCGCTTGTAAAAGCGCAGCGCGTCCTCGTTGCCAGCGATGACGGCCAGCGCGATGAAGCTGACGCCCGCGGCGGAGAGACGCTGCTCGACCTCCTCCATGAGCAGCGAGCCGATCCCCCAGCGGCGCAGCTCGGGTTCCACCGAGAGCGCCTCGAGCTCGCCCATCCGCTCGTTGGTCTCGAAGCTCCAGTCGCCCTCGCAAATCCGGAAGAAGGCGAAGCCGACCGGCGAGCCCTCGCGCTCGGCGATCAGCAGCCAGGCCTCACCGGCGCGCATCCAGCGCTCGAACTCACCCCGGCGCCGCTGCCAGGAGTCCTCCGCGCGCCGGAATGGGGCGATCTCTCGGGCCTCGCCCGCGACCTCGGCGTGGTACTCGTGCATGGCTCGCCACAGCGACCCTACGTCGTCGAGCCGCTCCGCCCTCGCCTCGACGATCTCGACCACGGGCGGCCCTGTCTGCTCTGCGGTCACGAGGCGAGCCTATAGGCGATGATGCGATCCGCAACCCGACGGGAGGGAGATGGGCGAGTTCAGCTGGCCCGAGGACTTCTTGCCGGCGCGGGCTCCAGCCGCATCCGCCCGAGCTCCAGTCCGCTCGTCTTGCCACGCCCGCTGCCGCCGGTGAGCACGAGGACGCGCTCGCGGTCGAGCTCACGGTAGGCGTCCGCCTCGACGCGGTATTCCTCCCGGGCGCTCAGGAAGCCGCGCCACGAGTTCCAGGCTCGCCGACGCCATGGACCAACCATCCACGGTTTCCATTCACCTGAGTGCCGGGTCCGCCGCCGCGGTTACGGGCGATCTGGGGCGAGGTCCAGCTCCCTGTTGCTTCGCGCGCGTGAAAGCGGAGTGCCGGTCTGTCTGCCCGTCAAACTTCGTCACGACAGAGAAGTCGATCCATTCGGAGGGGTGAGAGATGAAGGTGGAGGCCACCGTCGTGTTCAGGCTCCAGGCGAGCTCGCTCGCCGAGACCGGAGCCGTCCTCGACGACATCTTGGGGCGAGCGCAAGAGCGGGATGACGTCGAGGTCGGACAGGTCAACGTGATCACACCGCCCGGCGCCACGCCGGTCAGCCTTCCGGCGGTGTCGACCCCGGGCGAGTACCCGCCGAGCGTGCCCCATTCCGGCAGTCTCGACGAACCGTAGCGATGGTTCGCGAGAAGCGGTTTCGGAGACCCACCAGGGTCCCGGCCTTCGCCATGTCGGCGCCCTCTTGAGCGCCTCAGCGCAGCGCCGGCAGCACCTCGGCGGCGAAGCGCGCGTTCGCCTCCTCGACCGTCCCCGGGTCGGCGTCGAGGGAGCCCGGGACCAGGATCAGCCGCTCGATGCCAAGCTCGGCGAGGGCGGCGAGGCGGGCGGCGACCTCCTCCGCGGGCCCGACGACCGCGAAGCGGTCGATGAAGTCGTCTGCCAGCCGGCGCGCGTGCGGCGCCGCCGCCTGGCCGTGGCGCGACTCGTCGTAATTGGCGGCGAGCTCGGCGATCCCCTTGCGGGTGACGTCGGAGAGGCCGTCGGGCGGGGCGCCCTCGGTTGCGAAGCGAGCGAGGATCGCGGTGCTGCCGCGGACGAGGTCGCGAGCTATGGCCCGGTCGGGATGCACGGCGACATTGACGAACGCGCCCAGCGAGACGCGGTCGGCGGCGGCTGCGCGGGCCGTCTCAACCGCCCAGCCAAGCCGCTCGGCCTCGGCGCCTACGGTGAAGTCGAGCTGCTCGGCGTTGCGGGCGCCGGCCTCGATCACCTTTGGCCCGGTGGCCGCGACCGCGACCGGCACCTTCGGCTGCCCGGAGGCGGCGATCCACGGGATCCGGCTCCTCGCTCCCTCGGATAGCTCGACCTCCTCGCCGCGCAGAAAGCCCTGGATCTCGACCAGCGCCCGCTCAAGCTCCCCCACGTGCGCGGGCTCGCGGCCGATCTGGCTCAGGGCCGAGTCGCCGCGGCCGAGCCCAAGCACCGCCCGGCCACCGCTCTCGACCTGGAGGGTGGCAATTGCCGAGGCGGTGACCGCCGGATGGCGGGTGGCCGGGTTGGTGACTCCGGGCCCGAGCCCGATCCGCTCGGTCGCCGCCGCGGCGAGGCCCAGCTCGACCCAGATGTCGGCGTTCAGGTTCTGGCTATCGGCGAGGAGCATGCCGTCGAAACCCCAGGCCTCGACCTGGGCGGCGTGCGGTGCGACCTTGCCCGCGAACGAGAACGAGTGCATCCAGACCTCGATACGCGGATTCTCGCAAGCCGCGATGATCGGACCAGCTCGCGATTCAAGCCCCGCGGGGTCAGCTGCGACGGAGTCGCGATCACTGGGTCCGGCTCGCCGCCGGGCCCAAGCTGCGCTACGCGACGCCGAGTTTCCACCTGGACGCCGGCAACGGCTCGACGGCCTGCGGGACCTTCATCGCCGGTCGTGCGATGCCGGGGGCTTCGCCACCCGCTTCTCGCATATAGAAACAGCGCCCGGTTGCTTCTCCTAGCTGCTCCGTTGCGCGAGGAGGAGCAGCCCAGAGGCGCCGGCATCGTGCGGAAGGGAGGTGATCGAGTTCTGCGTACCGACGATTAGACTCCCCGGCAGGTGCCGCTCTTTCGTCGTCGACCGAAGGCCGCTCCACCCGCTGGGCCGTCTCCGGCTGAGATGCGTGGGCGCGCTGCGGAGATCGCCGACGCGGGTGTCTTCGACTGGGAGGTCGTGTGGGAAGCGCTCAAGAGCGAGCCGCCCGCCGAGAACCCCTTGACGATCACGCAGGAACTTGGGCTCGGCGAGGAGCAGGAGATACCTCAGGAATCTGCCGAGATGCCTGGAACGGAATTCAGCGGGACCCGCCACGGGCGACGCGTGGCCCTGCGAATGGGCGTGGTTCCGTCCATGTGGCGCGGACGTGGCGTGAACGAGGTTCACGTGACAGCATCCGTCGCGCCGTTCCGCGCTCGCGCCGACGATGGTCGCCTCGTCGCCGAGCCGGGGGCCCTTCCGGAGGTCGAGGAGCTCCTTGCCGGCTTGGCGCCGGCTCCTGCCGTGTGGCACGATCTCGTGGTCGAGGGCGGGCCGGACGGTATCCTTGCGCGCCGGCCCGTGACTGCGCATCCGCAGGGCTACGTGTACGACCTCTGGCTCGTGGAGCGACTCGCCGACCGGGTCGGCGTCTAGCCTCGTTCCGCTGACCACTATGTGTCGAGTCGCCCTGAGGCCTTCGCCGGCCCACGGCCGGGCTGAATGCGAAGCTCGGTTAGGGCACCAGCGACACGAGCTTGAAGTTCGTCCTCCCCCCGTCGTCGCTTCCGTCGTGAACGACGAGGAGGCCGCGGGGGAAGTCCTCCCCGAGGTCACGCGTGGTCACGTCGACGCCATCCGTCTCCTCGACCGCATCGATGCCGTCCGCGGCTTCGATCGTGAATGTCTTCACGTACTCGTTGCTTCCGCCGCGGCGGTAGACGGCGAACGAGCTGTTCCCCTGGCTGGAGGCGATCAGGTAGCCCGAGCGGGCAGGGCCGTAGGCGATCGCAAGGCCCTCGACCTCCGCCTCGAGGTGGCCGTCGGGGCCCGTGGAGTCGATCCGCACTCTCCTGGTCCCGGTATCCGGCTCCGCCGAGTACTTCCAGATCCCCGTGGCCTCCTCGCCGATGTAGAGCTCGCCGAGCTCGTCGTCGGCGACGCAGCCCTCTGTCTGGGAGCCGACCGCGAACCGCCGCACCCGCCGCGCGTCCACCTTGCCGCTGCCGGCCTCGAAGAGCTCCCACTGCTCGACCCGGCCCCCGGGGTCCCCGCCCTCCTCCTCGCTGTTCACGAAGAGGTAGAGCCTGCCCGTTGCCGGGCTCGTATACATGCAGGACCCGTAGGCCGCGATCCCGACCGTGATCCTTCGCGCGGCGACGTCGACGAGCTCGCGGGTCGCGGGATCGACGCGGTAGATCGCCAGCCTGTGGGTCGTGCTGTCGGCGGCGGTCACGAGGGTCACCGACTCGCCGCCCAGGGGGAAGCGGTCGCGGAGGTCGACGTTGTTGAGATCGCCGTCGGCGAGGTACTGGATCTGGTTTCCCTCGAGGTCGTAGACCGCGAGGCCGCCCAGCTTGTCCGTGCCGATGATCGTGCTCTTGGCGCCGTCATCGGGATGAGGCCAGATCGCCGGATCGTCGGCATCGCCGCCGCGCGGGACAGGATCCGTCTCGCCCGCGGCCGCGACCTCCGTCGCCGGCGACTCGAAGAGCGGCTCGGTATCGTCGGCGTCGTCCCCGCCGCAGGCGGCGATGCCCCCGGCGGTTGCGGCCGCAAGCATCACCAGCGCGGTCGCGGGGTGCGGGCCGGGGATCCTGACCATTCTCGCGCTGACAATAGCCCCCCTATCCCAACGGCGAAGATCCCGTCGCCGGCATGGTCGGGCTCCCGTTTCGCGCGAACAAAGCGGCGCCGACGATGCGGCTCCCTCACGCGGGAACGGAAGCATCGCTGAACCTCAGCCAAGTGCAGGCGGCCCGAGCGGGCGTAGTCTTGTCTCGGGTGCAAACGCGCTTCTTGGTCGTGGGGCTTATCGCGCTCATGGCGCTTGGGAGCCTGGCGCTCTGGATCGCCATGCCCGCCGCTTGCTCTGGCTTACGCGGGACTTGCAGCCCGATGCGACGCGGTACCTCACCGTGATCGCGGGCTGCGCAATCACGATGCTCGTTGCCGCCGGATTCCTTTACCGCGTGGAGGCCGTCTACGCTCGAATGACGGGTACGGCTAGCCGCCTGCTCGCGCACTCGGGATGGCTGCGTTCCGTGAGCGACGAGCGACGATCGCGCCGCCGTTTGACTTTGCTTGAAATCTTCATGGTGGTATCCGCGGTTGTTGCCCTGGTGGCGCTGGTTGGCTGGTGGGCGTTCCTTGCCGACTCGACGAATCCTTCGGGACCAACCGCGCCCGGGACGGAGCACGGCGCCTGAAGCCGTCTGCGTGAGCGAGGCCCGTCCTGCGCGGTTTGTCCCGAGCTTCCGCTTAACGCGATGAGCGACAGCGTGTGCCCGTTCCACGCGCACGCGCCAGCGCTGGAGTGATCGCGCTGACGGCCAGAGCAACGGGTTCGATCCGAATCAGGCCAAGGCTTCTTCCACTCGAGCCAGGAAGGATTCGAGGACTTCGCGGTATCGATCCGGCTCCTCGGCCATGGCGAGGTGAGCGCTCTCCTCGAAGACGACCGACTCGGCGCCCGGGATTCCATCTATTAGCGGCCTGACGAGCGCCAGCGTCATCTCGTCGTACCGCCCTGAGGTAACCAGCACGGGAAGCTGGAGCTCACCCAAGCGGGCGGTCGCGTCCCAGTCCCTGAGGTTGCCCCTGACGTTCCACTCCGGCCCCTGCATCGTGCCGTACACGTCTTCGCTCAGGTTCATGAACGAGCGCCTGACGTGCTCGGGCCACGGATCGAGCCGACAGACCCACTGCGTGAAGTAGGCCATGGCGGCCTCCCTGTAGGCGGGATCATCGGTGCTGCCCTCCGCCTCGTGGTGGTCGATGACGTCCTGAACGTCGGCGGGAAGGGACTCCTTCAGTCGCCGGGTTTCGACTGCGAATGCGGGGAGGCTGGCGCAAGTGCTGGCGAGAACGAGGCTGGCGAGCCCGCTCGGCCGGCCGAGGGCGTACTCCAGGGCCAGCCAACCGCCCCAAGAGTGGCCAAACAAATGGACCCGCTCGAGCCCGAGTGCGTCCCGCACGGCGGCGACCTCCTCAACGAAGGTGGGCATCGTCCACAGGCTGGCGTCGTCTGGGTGATCGGACTTCCCGCAGCCAATCTGGTCGTAGAAGACGACCGCCCTGCCGTCGTCTGCCAACCGGGCCAGGTCCCCCAGGTAGTCGTGCGGGAGGCCCGGGCCCCCGTGAAGAATGAGCAACGGCGGCTTGCCGCCCGCCGCCGGAAGCTCCCCCACAACCTGGTACCAGGTGCGGTGCCCCCGAAACGGCACGGTCCCGTCGCTCGTCGTCGCCATGGTGCGCCTCCTCGTGATCGGTGGACCGAGGCTAGCGGTGGCCCCAGCATCGAGCAATCACTTCGGCGAGATATGTCCCATGCTCGAACGAAGGCAGCCATGGGAACTGCGGGCTGCCGCCGGGACGACGATCGGAAGCGACATCGCACCTATGCCAGGCGTGTGCTCGCGCTTCCGCATTGCGCGCGGAGAGCGGTAGCGAACCATAGCGCCGACAAACCACCCGCCCGACCCAACCCGGACGGCCTCTCAGCACTCGCCGAGATAGTGGCTAGCGCATTCTTTAGGGGTCGGCGTAAAAAAGCCGTCGCTCGCGTGTCTGGCACGAGCCGGCTGCTGGCCGGCGCCTCGACCTGGTCCACGGCGAAGAGTCGGTGAACATCACCGTCGTGAGGACGCGATCGGACGGGGGCGCGTGGCGGGCGCCGTCAATCGACTGCACCCCCTCACCATATTCCTGGCTTCATCTAGTGCGAGCTATGGCGACCGGCAATCAGGTCGAGGGCATGCGGCAGGGCCGGGGCAATCGCGTCGCCAGCCTCGACGATGCTTTTGGGGCTGCCCGGGAAGTTGACGATCAGGGTGCGGTCGCGGATGCCGGCGACCGCTCGCGAGAGCATCCAGTGCTTGGTGTGCCGGCGTGACGCCGCGCGCATGGCCTCGGGGATCGATCAGCGAGCCGGCGTGGCGGACCAAGCCAAGCTGGTGGGGCCGGTCGACGAGCCCGAGCGGGACACGAGCTGCTCACCGACCGTGCAAGGCCGTCCCAGCGCGAGACGGACTCGCACATCTGCCTATGCAATGCTTAGGTAGATGGCAGACCTCACCCTCGGGGAGGCAGCGCGGGCGCTCGGCGTCAGCGTCGACACGCTGCGCCGCTGGGACCGCGCCGGGCGCCTGAAGACGACCCGTGACGCACGCAACCGCCGACGGGTGCCGACCGCCGAGGTCGAGCGGCTCAGCGGCTCTCCACCCCGGCATCGCACCGGCGACACGTTCTCGGCTCGAAACCGGTTTCCGGGCAAGATCGTGTCGGTGGAGATCGGCGACGTGATGGCGCTGGTCGAGATCGAGGCCGGACCGCACCGGATCACGGCCGCCATCACCAAGGATGCGGTCGAGGAGCTTGGGCTCGCCGAGGGCGTTCCCGCGACGGCCACGGTGAAGGCGACATCGGTGATGGTGGAGCGGGCGTGAGTGGAATCCAAGCGTCCCGGTTGGCGCTGGCGGCGCTGCTCGTCGGCGGGCTCGGCGCGGTACCTGCCGCGTGTGGCGGTGACGACAGCGACGGCGACCTCGTCGTGTCCGCGGCAGCATCGCTGAGCGATGCGTTCCCAGCGTATGCCGAGCGTGCCGGCTACGAAGACGCTCGCTTCTCCTTTGCGGGCTCGGACGAGCTCGCGGCCCAGATCCGTCAGGGCGCAACACCCGACGTCTACGCCGCCGCGAACACATCCCTCCCGCAGGACCTCCACGCCGAGGGCTTGCTCGGCCGCCCGGTGAGCTTCGCGACCAACCGACTCGTCCTCGCGGTCCCCTCAGGGTCTCCCGTCGTTCGCTCGCTGAATGACCTGACCGAGCCGGGCACCCGGATCGCGATCGGCGACGAGGACGTTCCGGTCGGTATCTACACCCGGGAGGTGCTCGACCGCCTCCCGGCCTCGCAATCCAGCGCGATCCTGGCGAATGTGCGCTCGAGCGAGCCCGACGTGCTCGGGATCGCCGCGAAGCTGACGCAGGGGGCGGTCGACGCCGGCTTCGTCTACCGCTCGGACGTGAGTGCTTCGGACGGGCGGCTGGAGAGCATCGAGCTCCCGGCCCAGCTTCGCCCCGATGTCGCGTACGCGGCCGCGGTGGTGACAGACTCCCCGCGGCTCGATGAGGCCGCGAAGTTCGTGGACGGACTGCTCTCGGGAGAGGGGCAGTCGGCACTCCGCGAAGCCGGGTTCCTGCCACCGCCATGAGCAGCAACGTCTGGTTCAGGGTCGGGGCGTCCCTGGCACTGCTTGCGACTCTCGGCTTCCTCGCGGTGCCGCTCGCGGCACTGTTCACTCAGGCGAGCCCGGCTGATCTGATCGCCAGCCTCGGCGACCCACAGGCCGCGGACGCGCTGTGGCTCAGCCTCCGCACCTCGGTCGCCGCCGTCGTGATCATCGTCCTCCTCGGGACGCCGGCCGCCTACCTGCTGGCCATGAGCTCCTTCCGCGGTCGCTCACTGGTGCTCACCCTGGTCGAGCTGCCCCTGGTCCTGCCACCTGCGGCGGCGGGCATCGCACTGCTTGCTGCGTTCGGGCCGAAGGGTCTGCTCGGCGCAGCGATCGAGGACCTGGGCGTGAGGCTCGTGCTCGAAACCGTGGGCGTGGTGGTCGCGCTGACTTTCGTCTCGGCACCCTTCTACGTGCGGGGGGCGGTCGCGGCCTTCGAGTCGGTCGACCGCGACCTCCTCGACGCGTCGCGCACGCTCGGGGTCGGGGAGGCCGGCACCTTCGCACGCGTGGCCGTGCCCACCGCGGCCGCCGGCCTCGGCGCCGGCCTCGCTCTCGCCTGGGGACGCGCGCTCGGCGAGTTCGGCGCGACCCTGATGTTCGCGGGCGCGCTGCAGGGCGTGACCCAGACGGCCCCGCTGGCGATCTTCGAGTTCCTGAGCAGCGATTTCACGGCTTCGATCGCGCTCTCGGCCGTGCTCGTGGTGATCTCCGCGACCCTGCTGCTGGCGGTGAAGCTGCTTGTGAGGCTGCCGGGAGATGCTCGCGGCTAGCGCGAGCATCGCCCTGCGCGACCTGCGGCTCGGGGTCGAGCTGGAGGTCGGTGCCGGCTCGCCTCTGGCACTCGCGGGGCCCTCGGGCGCCGGGAAGACGAGCGTGCTGCGGATCGTGGCCGGCCTGCTCCGCCCCGACGAAGGCCATGTGACGTGCGGGGGCGAGGGGTGGCTCGACACGGCGCGCGAGATCGATCTCCCTCCGGAGCGCCGCGGCTGCGGCTTCCTCTTTCAGGGGTATGCCCTGTTTCCCCACATGCGCGCGTGGGAGAACGTCGCGTACGGGCTCTCGGGCGCGCGCCGGGCGCGTCGGGCGCGAGCCGTCGCACTGCTCGAGCGCTTCGGCGCCGCGCCGCTCGCCGATGCACGGCCGCGCGAGCTGTCCGGAGG
>JBOGZE010000267.1:0-2307 GCA_050697055.1 Solirubrobacterales bacterium | reverse complement strand
CCCAGGGGGCGATCGACTACGCCGTCGGCTACGCGAAGGAGCGCCGGGCGTTCGGCCACCCGATCATCGAGCTGCAGGGGCTTCAGTTCAAGCTCGCCGATATGCAGACGCGAACGGCCGCCTCCCGAGAGCTTCTTTACAAGGCATGCGCGATGGCCGATCGCGGCGACCCGAAGCTGGGGATGTACTCGTCGATGGCGAAGCTGTTCGCCTCGGACACGGCGATGTCGGTGACGGTCGAAGCGGTCCAAGTGCTCGGCGGCTACGGCTATGTCACCGAGTATCCGGTCGAGCGGATGATGCGCGACGCGAAGATCACCCAGATCTACGAGGGGACGAACGAGATCCAGCGGGTGGTCATCGCCCGCCACCTTCAGGGATCGTCCGGGAGCGGCTGATGATCCCTTTCGCGCAAAAGCAGAACGCTGGGCCAAAGGAGGGAACCGCCGGAACTGCCGCTTTGGACGACGCATGAAAGTCAAGTCATCTCTGGACGTAGCGCCTCCAATTTGGGAGAGTTCGGCTCGGGCGCCGGTAGACGACGAGCTAAAGAGCAGGCCCGGGGGCTTGGACCTGCCGCGCTGCTTGACCGCTTGACGGTCCACGAGATGCGCGCCCCGGTGTCGCGCCGGCGCCCTTTCTCTTCGCCTGGGTCGCGTGCCAGTCGCGGACGCTGCGTCGGTAGGCGGCTTCGCCCTGCTGAGCGAGGTCGCGCTCTGCCGCTCGCATCTTCTGCCGCGTCGCGAAGGTCCCCGTGGGGGCGCCCTTGCGCGTCTTTTCACCGGCGCGGAGCTCGAGCAGGCGGAGCTTCTTGGCGGTCAATGAGGGCTGCGCGAAGGCGTAGTCCTCCTCCCGGATGAGCAGGCACCAGAACAGGCAGGCGAGCTTGCGGGCGCAGGCGACGATCGCGACGCTGTGGCCGCGCCGGGCCCTGATCCGCTCATAGAACGCGTGCAGCGGCCCCGGCTGGCGCACCGCCGACCAGCTCGCCTCCACCAGCGCGTGGCGGCCGGCGACCGATCCCTGCTTTGAGACCCGCCCGTGGGTGGCGGGGCCCGAGCCCGACTGGCTCACCTTGGGATCGAGCCCGAGGTAGGCGGCCAGCTTGCGGCTCGAAGGGAAGCGGCCGATCTCGCCGACCGCCGCCATGAAGGTCGCCGCGCAGATCACGTTCACCCCCGGCACCGTCATCAGCCGCCTCACCTCGGCGCTCTCGAGTGCGGCGGCTGAGATCAACCGCTCGACCGCCTCGATCTCGGAGTCGAGGAACTCGACCTGGCGCAGGGCGGAGTCGACCGACTCGCGCTCCTCCTCGGGGAGGGGGAGCTCAGCGAGCCAGGCTCGGCCCTTGACCCCGAAGAGGTCGGTGAACGGGGGGCGGCCGACCAGGCAGCGCATCAGGCTCGCGTGGATCTGGTTCTTTGAGCGCGAGCGCGCCGAGACCAGCTGGCCACGGCGCTGCAGCCGCCGGCGCATCACCTGGGTTCTGCGGTCGGGCACCCAGACCGGATCGAGCTCGCCCGCGGCCAGGAGCCTCGCCAGCGCTCGCGCGTCGAGCCGGTCGGTCTTCGCCCGCGCGGAGCGGATCCCGGTGTCTCCCGGCGAGACGACGATCACCTCGGCGACGTGCGGCTCGAGCAGCCGCTTGATCTCCCAGGCGTTGCCGGTGACCTCGAGCGCCACCCTGTCGGAGGCGCCGAGGCTCTGGGCGAAGAGCTCGATCTCCTCCGGCCTGGTGGCGATCCGCCCCGCGGAGCGGAGCTCACCCCCCTCGGCGATTGCCACCTCGCAGAACTCGAGATGGACGTCCAATCCGATTGCCCTCATCTGCTCCTCCTCTGCTCGAAGGTTTGGGAGAGGCGGTGGGCAAACGACAACGACGCATTCGCGCTCTAGGCGCACCCGGACAAGTCGCAGGGGCGGCCACTGAAAAGCTCGGGCTCTGGGCCCATCGTCCAAGAACCGGCCTGCCCAGCTCGCGTTCTCCCGGAAGCCCCTGTCCCGGTCTGCCGACCGTAGGTCGGGACCCGGACGTCAGCTTCCGGGGAGGATTTTCATCTCCCGAAAAGCAGGAGTCAAGCCACAACCTCCCGATCTCCGCGTTAACCCGACCTCCAACGCGCTGCCATCCTTGGGTGACGGCAGCCGAGGAGAACATCGCTTTCATCCATCGCGGGCTCGACGCATTCAGCCGCGGCGACTTCGAGGTGGCACGCTGAAGCGACTGCGGCCATTCGACACCGAGGCCGAGGCTTTGGCCGCCGCCGGTTCAGAGGGTGTAGGGGGGACCGCAGCCGATCTCTAGTG
>JBOGZE010000266.1:0-1807 GCA_050697055.1 Solirubrobacterales bacterium | reverse complement strand
GCGTCGGTCATCGGCGAGCAGCCAGAAGATCCCGCCGAGCACCAGCACCGCGGCGACCGGATTGACGAACATCACCCACCGCCAGCCGGGGCCTTCCGTGAGCAGCCCGCCGAGGAGCACGCCCGCGGCGGAGGCGAGCCCGGCGGCTCCGCCCCAGACTCCGAGCGCCGTGGTGCGCTCCGAGCCCTCCTTGAACGTCGTCGTCAGGATCGAGAGCGCGGCCGGGAGCATCATCGCGGCGCCCATGCCCTGCGCAAGGCGAGCGCCAACCAGGACGCCCGCGCTTTCGGCGAATCCGCCGATCAGCGATGAGACCCCGATCAGGACCGTGCCGGCGACGAGGATGCGCCGGCGCCCCAGCAGGTCGGCGGCGCGGCCGCCGAGCAGCATGAAGCCGCCGTAGGTGAGCAGGTAGGCGCTCGGGACCCACTGCAATGCCTGCTCCGAGAAGCCCAGGTCGCGGCGGATCGAGGGAAGCGCGATGTTGACGATCGACGCATCGACGAAGTCGAGGAAGGCGACGGAGGCCAGGAGCGCGAGGATCAGCTTGCCGCGGCGAGTCGCGAGGAAGGAAGGCTGTGGGGTTGCTGGGGCCATCTGAGATACCTCCGACTCGTCGGTTATCATTTGTGCCACGCATAGTTTATATTACAAACTATTGATCGGACGAATGAAAGGTGCAAAGATCACACAGATAGCAACCACCCCTTCCATCGACACCGAGGTCGCCGAGTTCGCCGGTCAGCTTTTCTTCCGGCTTTGGCGCGCGTCGCATACCCGGATCGCCGAGGGGCTGGAGTCGATCGGCCTGACCCCGGCGCTCTTCGGCGTCCTCAACGTTCTCGGGGCTCGCAAGGGGGCGATTCAGCAGGAAATCGGCTCAGCAATGGGCGTCGATCCCAGCACGATGGTCTCGCTGATCGATGAGCTCGAGACCGCAGGGCTGGCCAAGCGCCGGCCCCACCCCACGGATCGCCGGGCAAGGGAGGTCGCAATCACCCCCAAGGGCCGCCGGCTCCTGGAGCGGGGGCGGCGGATGGCGCTTCAGGTCGAGGACGAGGTACTGCGAGGCCTCACCGCCGGCGAGCGTCGCGAACTGCTCAGGCTGCTTCGCCGCGCCCTCGGCTCGGCGCCGCCGCAATCGTTGTGGAGCGCGGAGGAGGGCGACTAGCGCCAGGGCCCGGGAATTCACACCGATTAGCCTCAAGACATGACGGCTTTGGCGAGGCCATGAACGCCCTCGAGCTCGACAAGCTGACCAAGCGCTACGACGACGGCACCCTCGCGCTCGACTCGCTCGACCTCGAGGTCCCGGCCGGACGGTTCTTCGGCCTGCTCGGCCCGAACGGCGCCGGCAAGACCACCCTGATCAGCGCGGTCTGCAACCTGATCCGGCTGACCGAGGGCGAGATCCGAGTCTTCGGCCATCCCAGCGGGACGATGGAGGCGCGGCGGACGATCGGGATCGCCGAGCAGGAGCCGAACCTCGACCGCTTCCTCACCGTCCACGAGACGCTCGTCTACCACGGCGGCTACTACGGGATGACCGGCGAGGCGGCCGCCGAGCGCGCCGAGCAGATGATCGACGTCTTCGACCTGCGCGCCAAGCGCGACGTCCGCGCCCCGAAGCTCTCCGGCGGGATGCGCCGCCGCCTGCTCCTAGCCCGCGCCCTGCTCCACGAGCCGCGCCTGGTGATCCTCGACGAGCCGACCGCCGGCGTCGACCTGGAGCTCCGCCACGAGCTCTGGCGCTACATCCGCCGCCTCCACGAGCAGGGGACGACGATCCTCCTCACCACTCACTACC
>JBOGZE010000265.1:0-10574 GCA_050697055.1 Solirubrobacterales bacterium | reverse complement strand
GCTGACACGACTTCGGGCAGTCTCATCGTTCCCTCCTTGGTCATGACTCCTGGAGCACTGAGAAGACGTTGCCCGCTGGGTCCTTGAACCATGCGACGTCGGGACCCTGTCCAGTCGCGAGCCCGCGGGCGATTCCCTTCTCGTCCTGCTCGAACGGAAAGCCCTCGTATCGCTCGAAGGAGACGCCGCGCCCGGCCAACTCGTCAACCGCCTTGTCGATGTCGTCGACCGGGAAGTTGAGGATCGTGTAGCTGGCCGGCGT
Source organism: Solirubrobacterales bacterium (assembly GCA_050697055.1). Lineage (GTDB taxonomy): Bacteria > Actinomycetota > Thermoleophilia > Solirubrobacterales > 70-9 > CAVVYV01. The sequence continues at coordinate 10,312 of JBOGZE010000265.1, read as the reverse complement.
CGTGCCCTTCTGCTGGTAGACCAGCGTCGGGCGGTCACCGGCGAGGTGGAGGGTCATCAGGCCGTTCTCCTCGTCGATCACCTCCGTCTTCACGCCGAGGGTCTCGCCGTAGAACCTCTGCGCTTCCTTCAGGTCCTCCACGGCGAAGCCGCTGTACGCCTTGCTGTTCTCGAGCATGTCTCTCTCCTTCTTGGCTTCTTACCTAGACCGCGTCGGAATATGCGGGCTCGCCGATGCCAGCGTCGTGCTCGGTCTCCGCGTCCCGCTCCGGCCGGGGCTCGGGCTGCAGCACCCAGATCGCGACCGCGATCGCGGCGACCACCAGCACCGCCCCGACCAGGTAGGCGAGGTGGTAGCCGGAGTTGAGCGCCGCCGCGTTCGACTCGCCGTCGGCGAGCAGGCCGCTGGTGCGCTCGGTCGCCAGGGTGGCGAGCACCGCGAGGCCGATCGCGCCGCCGACCTGGACGCTTGTGTTGACGAGGCCGGACGCCAGCCCCGAGTCGCTCTCGGTCGCCCCGGACATCGCCAGGGTCATCAGCGAGGGGAAGGCCATCCCGGCCCCGAGCCCGAAGACCAGCATCGCCGGCAGCAGGTCGACCACGTAGATCGCCTCGACTGGGGTTCGGGCGAACAGCAGCATCCCGGCGCCGATCAGGGCGATCCCGGGGAGCAGCGTCGCCTTCGCGCCGAACCGCATGTTGAGCTGGGCGGTGAACCGAAACGACATCGTCCCCATCACCAGGGTGGCGGGCAGGTACGCGAGCCCGACCTCGAGCGCGTCGTAGCCCAGGATCCGCTGCATGTAGAGGGCGCCGAGGAAGAACATCCCGAACATCCCGACGACGAGCAGCGCCTGGACCGAGTTCGCCCCGGCGACGTTGCGCGAGCGGAACAGGCGGAGCGGCATCAGCGGGTTGGCGATCCGAGCCTGCCGGGCGATGAAGGCGGTCAGGAGGCCGATCGAGACCGCCCCGAGGACGAGTGTCTCGGTCGAGCCCCAGCCGTTGCTCTCGACCCCGAGGATCGTGTAGACGCCGAGCATCAGCCCGGCGGTGAGGAGGACGGCCCCGGGAATATCGGCGCCCTCCTTCACCCCGATCCCCTCGCGGTCGTCGATCAGCCGAAGGGCGAAGAGGGCGGTGGCGACCCCGATCGGGAGGTTGACGAAGAAGATCCAGTGCCAGTTGATCACCTCGGTGAGGACGCCGCCCGCGAGCAGCCCGATCGAGCCGCCGGCGACGGCGACGAAGGTGTAGACGCCGATCGCCTTCGCCTGCTCACGAGGCTCGGGGAACATCATCACGATCATTCCCAGGATCACGGCCGAGGTGAGGGCGCCGCCGACGCCCTGGACGAACCGGGCGCCGATCAGCACGCCCTGGCTCTGGGCGAGCGCGCAGAGCATCGAGGCGCCGGTGAAGACGGCGAGCCCGATTAGGAAGATCCGCCGCTGGCCGATCAGGTCGCCGATCCTGCCGGCGAGCAGCAGTAGGCCGCCAAAGCGATCAGATAGGCGTTCACGACCCAGGCGAGGTTGCTCTGGGAGAAGTCGAGGTCCTCCTGGATCGAGGGCAGGGCGACGTTCACGATCGTCGCGTCGAGGACGATCATCAGCATCCCAACGCAGAGCACGTAGAGCGCGAGCCAGCGCTTGCGGTCATCCTCCCGCCCGTCTGAGCTGAGTGTCCGCTTCCCTGCTCCCCCTGTGGCCTTCGTCATCGCTTCGTCTCCTTGGCTTTGGTTTGTGGTCGGTCTCACTACGGCGAGCACCGTATCACATTCTGATCCTAAAAGATAACTAACCGGTTGTAAATTAGGACAAACATCCCTATACTGATCCACAGATGGCACGGAAGCGCCCACATAAGGACGGATGTGCGGCGGCGCACACCCTCGATCTGGTCGGCGAGCGCTGGGCCCTGCTGGTCGTTCGCGAACTGATGGTGGGGCCGAGGCGGTTCACTGACCTTCGCGCCGGGATCCCCGACATCAGCGCGAACGTGCTCGGCCAGCGCCTCCGCGAGCTCGAGGAGATCGGCGTCCTTCACCGCGCGAAGCTCCCGCCGCCGGCCGCCACCCGTGTCTACGAGCTCACCGACTGGGGCTACGAGCTCGAGCCCGTGCTCCAGGCACTCGGTCGCTGGGGGTCCCGCTCCCCGACGATGCCCCATGACGGCGAGCTCGGAATCAGCTCGTTCGTCCTCGCGATGCGGACGATGTTCAGCCCGGAGGCGGCGAAGGGGCTCCGGGCGACCTACCAGCTGCGCCTCGGCGAGCAGCCCTTCGCCGTCAAGGTGGGCAGGGGCGAGTTCGAGATCGAGCCTGGAGTGGTGAAGGACCCCGATGCGACGATCCGCGCCGCCGACCACATGAACCTGGTCGACGTGGTCTTCAACGGGCGCTCGCTCGGCGAGGCGCTCGAGGCCGGCGAGATCGAGATCGAGGGTGACAGGAAGGCCGCGGAGCGCTACGTCAACCTCTTCCCGCTCCCCGACGAGGTCTCTCCGGCCGAGATCGCTTCGCCCGCCGGCCCGGTCCCCGCCTAGGCATTTGCCAGACCACAGCCGAAACGACAACAGGAGGTATCAACGTGCTGCTCGAGGACAAGAACGCAGTCATCTATGGGGGCGGGGGATCAATCGGCGGCGCGGTGGCCCGCGCCTTCGGGCGCGAAGGCGCCCGGGTGTTCCTGGCCGGTCGCACGAAGGCGACGCTCGAGGAGGTCGCCGAGCAGGTTCGCTCGGCCGGGGGAGCGGCCGAGACGGCGGAGGTGGACGCGCTCGACGCGAAAGCGGTCGAGGAGCACGCCGGAGCGGTTGCGGCCGAGGCGGGCTCGCTTGACATCTCGATGAACGTGATCACCCATCCGGCGACGCACGGCACCCCGCTGTGGGAGATGGGGGCCGACGACTTCATGGATTCGATCGAGGTGGCTCTGCGGAGCTCGTTCATCACCATGGGGGCGGCGGCGCGGCGGATGACCGAGCAGGGCTCGGGGGTGATCCTCGCCTTCGGCGGTCAGGGCGACCGCTCCGGCCCGATCCGCGACTACAAGCTCGGCGGCACCCAAGTCGCCTTCGACGGGATCGAAACGCTCCGGCGCCAGCTCTCGGTGGAGCTGGGACCGCACGGGGTCAGAGTCGTCACGCTGGAGAGCGGCGGCGTGCCCGAGTCGCTCCCCGAGGACTTCGATGGCCGCCAGGCGATCGTCGACCTGATCGAGGGGCAGACCCTGCTGGGGCGGGCGGCGACCCTCGAGGAGGTGGGGAACGCAGCCGTCTTCGCCGCCTCCGATTGGGCCAGCAGCATGACCGCGGCCACCATCAACGTCAGCTGCGGCGCGCTGATCGACTGAAACCGGAGGGCTCTAACTCTCCGCCAGCAGGTCCCGGTATTCGCCGCGATGGAAGATCAGCGGGCGGCCCTCGCGCGAGGCCGCCGCGAGCACGTTCCCGGTGAGGATCAGGTGGTCGCCGCCATCGATCAGGTCGCGGAGCTCACAGGCCACCCACATCAGCGCCTCGGGGAGACGGGGGCAGCCCTCGCTCTCCGACCATTCGAGCCCCTCCCACTTGGCGGGCTCCGGGTGCTTGCCCGAGAACCGCCTCGCGAGCGCCTCGTCACCCGCGGCGAGGGCGTTGACGCCGAACCGACCCGCGGCCCGCACCGAGGTCAGGGTGCGCGAGCCGCGGTCGAGGCAGGCGAGCATCATCGGCGGCTCGAGCGAGAGCGAGTTGACCGCATTCGCGGTCGCCCCCGAGGGGCCGTTGGGACCGATCGCGGTAACCACCGTGACCCCGGTCGGGTAGGCGCCGAGCGCGCGACGGAAGGACTCCGGGTCGGGAGCGGCGGCCATGCGCGAACCGTATGCCCCGCGTCAAGAACATATGATCCCGCCGCGTGCGTGGGGCTTTCGTACTGATCGCAGTCGCCGCGGCCGCGACCGCGATCGGTTGCGGCAGCCAGGGCGTGGAGCTCTCCTCCAACGACCCCGATTACACGGGGGCCGAGATCTTCGCCGAGCGCTGCTCGGGCTGTCACACCCTGAGCCCGGCGGGAACTCAGGGCACCGCCAACCGCAGCCAGCGCACCCAGGGGCCGAACTTCGACCAGCGCCGGGAGACGGTCGACGACGTCATCTTCGCGATCCGGAACGGGGGCTTCTCCGGCGCGATCATGCCCCAGAACATCGTCGTCGGCCCCGACGCCGAGAAGGTCGCCGCGTTCCTCGCCAAATACGCCGGCCAGGACGTCGAGGAGCAGCCGCGCCCGAGCAGCGCGGCCCCCTAGCCTCGGGCCCAATGATCGACCTGCAGCAGATCCGCCGGGACCCGGGCCCGGCCCGGCAGGCGCTCGCCCGCCGGGGCGCGGCGGAGGAGCTCGACCGGCTGCTCGATCTTGACCGGCGCCGTCGCGAGCTCAACACCCGGATCGACGAGGGCCGAAGCGAGCAGAACAAGCTCTCGGCCCGGATCGAGGAGCTGGCGCGGTCGGGCGGCACCGACGAGCCCGAGTTCGAGCAGCTTCGGCAGCGCTCGGCCCCGATGAAGGAGGAGCTGAAGAAGCTCGAGGCGGAGCTGGCGGAGGTCGCGGAGGAGCGGGACCGTCTCTGGGCCGAGGTCCCAAACCTCCCTGACCCTGAGGCGCCGGACGGGACCACCGAGGAGGACGCCACGGAGCTGCGCGAGGTCGGCGAGCGGCCCGCCTTCGACTTCGAGCCGCTGGACCATCTCGAACTCGGCCAGCGCCACGGCTGGATCGAGATCGAGGCGGCCGCCCAGGCGTCCGGGTCGCGCTTCGCCTATCTGCTCGGCGACCTGGTGCTGGTGGAGCTGGCGCTGGTCCGGCTTGCCCTGGAGACGCTTCGCCCTGAGGGCTTCGTGCCGGCGGCGCCGCCGGTGATGGTCCGGGAATCGGCGCTGTTCGGCACCGGCTTCTTCCCTGGCGAGCGGGAGATGATCTACGAGGTCCCCGAGGACGAGCTCTTCCTGGTTGGGACCTCGGAGGTATCGCTGGCTGCCCTGCACGCGGACGCGATTCTCACCGCCGATGAGCTGCCGCGCCGGTACGCCGGCTTCTCCACCTGCTTCCGGCGCGAGGCGGGGGCGGCCGGGCGCGACACGCGGGGCATCTTCCGCGTCCACCAGTTCGACAAGGTGGAGATGTTGAGCTTCTGCGAGCCGGGCGACTCGCCCGACGAGCACCAGCGCTTGCTGGCGCTCGAGGAGCGCATCCTTCAGGCGCTCGAGATCCCCTACCGGGTGGTCGAGATCGCCGCCGGCGATCTCGGCGCCTCCGCCTCGCGCAAGTTCGATTGCGAGGCATGGGTCCCCAGCCAACGACGCTTCCGGGAGGTGACCAGCTGCTCCAACACCACCGACTACCAGGCGCGCCGCCTCAATTCCAGGTACCGTCCCGGCGAGGGTGCCTCCCCAGAGTTCCTGCATACGTTGAATGGCACGGCTGTGGCGGTAGGGCGTACGCTTATCGCACTGCTGGAGAACGGTCAGAGGGGAGACGGAACGGTGGCGATGCCCGGGGCTTTGCAGGATTTCGGCCTCCCAGAGAGCATTCCCACCATATGAACGCGGGTGCTCCCAAGCGCGTGGTGCTCTGCGACGACCACGAGATCGTTCGCGAGGCGGTCAAGGCGCGGATGGCCTCGGTCGACGGCGTCGAGATCGTCGGCGAAGCCGAGTCGGGCGAAGAGGTCGTGAAGAAGGTCGAGGAGCTGAAGCCCGACGTCTGCATCGTCGACGTCGAGCTGCCCGGCCAGGACGGGATCGAGGCCACCAAGGAGATCCTCAAGGTGATGCCTCCGACCCGGGTGATCATCTTCACCGCGCACGCCCAGCCCGACCTGCTCACCCTCGCTCTGCGCGCCGGTGCCTCCGGCTATGTCCTCAAGTCGGCGCCCAGCGAGGACATCGCCCGCGCGATCGAGGTGGTCGCGGGCGGCGGTACCTTCGTCGGCACCGAGCTCGGTCAGGGCGCCGGAGAGGTCGAGAAGCTGCTCGAGCTCACCCCGCGTGAGCGCGAGATCCTCGAGCTGCTCGCCGAGGGCCTGCGGGTGAAACAGATCGCCGACCGGCTCTCGCTCAGCCCCGCCACCGTCCATACGCACGTTCGCAACGCGATCGCGCGCATGGAGGTGGACACGAGGACCGAAGCGGTGGCTCTCGCCGTCCGCTTCAGCTACCTCGGCGCCGGGGGGAAGGTCTAAGAGCGACGCGGCGCCGAAGCGCCGCGTCGGGGTTCTAGCTTTCGTCCTCGAAGCTCAGCGCGCAGCCGTTGATGCAGTAGCGCTGGCCGGTGGGGTTGGGGCCGTCGTCGAAGACGTGGCCCAGGTGGGCATCGCAGCGTGAGCAGAGCACCTCGGTGCGCCGCATCAGCAGACTGTTGTCCGCCTCCATCTCCACGGCGTCGTCATCCATCGGCTGGTAGAAGCTCGGCCAGCCGGTGCCGGAATCGAACTTGGTGTCGGAGTCGAACAGGGGCTGCCCGCAGGCGACGCACATGTAGGTCCCAGCGGCCTTGTTGTCGTTGAGCTCGCTGGTGAATGGTGCCTCGGTGCCCTTCTGGCGCACGACCTCGTACTGCTCGGGCGTCAGCTCGCGCCTCCACTCGTCCTCGCTCTTTTTCAGCTTCTCCACTTGTTCCTCCGCTTTCGGGGGCACAGCCGAGGGTAGCTCCGGGGCTCAAGCGACGCTAAACATAGGATGCCCCGGGTGCCCGAGTCCTTCTACGAGTCCGACGGCGAGCGCTACCTCGCCACCAGTCCGACTGGCTAGCGCGGGCGGCGGTGAAGCGGAGGGGGAGGGATTCGAACCCCCGGACCTGGAAAACCAGGTCAACAGCTTTCAAGGCTGCCGCAATAAACCAGACTCTGCCACCCCTCCGGGTGCGGTTAAGAGGCTAGTCGTGGACTAGTCGGCGAGCGGTGAGCAGACGATCACGGGGATCCTGCGATCGGGGCAGCGCTCCTGGTACTTGGCATAGCCCGGATAGAACTCCGTCGTCAGCCGCCAGAGGCGCTCTCGCTCCGGTCCCTCGGCCTCGCGGGCGCGGTAGCGGCCGCCACCGCCCTTGCTCCAGAGCTCGACCTCGGGATTGGCTCTGAGGTTGTGGTACCAGTCGGGGTGGTGAGGTGCCCCGCCCTTGGACGCGATCAGGATGACGTCCTCGCCGTCGGTGAAGTAGGCGAGCGGGGTGCTGCGCCGCTTGCCGCTCTTCGCCCCGGTGTGGGTGAGGACAACGGTCGGTGCGTTGAAGGTGCTCTTCAGTCGGCCGCCGCTGATCCTCATCAGCGGCGGGTCGATTCTCTGGCCGATATTGACCAGGAACCAGGTCATCGGCGGTTGGCGGGCGGTCCAGGAGAGGGTCCGCAGCCAGGGGCCCTGAGGCTGGGTCGGGTCGAAGGGGCGGACCTGTCCTTCGGAGGCCTGATCGAACCGGACTCCTCCCATGGCTTGAGCGTATAGCAGCGCTGCGGCTGCCACTAGGCTGCCGCCGATGGCGAAGGGATGAGGCTGATCAGGCCGGCGATCTACAGAAAGGTCTTGCCCTCGCCCCGGTAGGTGGGCAATTCGTCCCGGATCGTGTTTCCGGTGATCAGGTAGAGGCGGTCGAAGCGCTCGCAGAGCTCACCCGCCTTGACGTGGCGGAAGTAGACCCGGTCGCCGATCCGCAGGCGCCCCGCCGCTGCCCCCAGCAACGGCGTCTGCACCTCGCCGGCGCCCTCGAGCGGATCGAGCCGGAGGCCCGCGGGGAGGTGCGGGACCGGCATCCGGTCCTTGGCGCCGACCCCCGAGGCAAGGTAGCCCCCGCCGAGCACGGTGGCGACCCTGGGGCCCGGCCGGCGAACCACCGGGAGCGCGAACATCGCCGCCGGGCGCAACGTGAAGGAGCGGTAGTGGTCGAAGAGGACCGGTGCGTAGAAGCCCGATCCCGCCGCGATCTCGGTCACCGCCCACTCCGCCGCCGTCAGCCCGATCGATCCGGTGCCGCCGCCGTTGACGAACTCGAGCTCCACCATCTCGGTGACCGCCGTGACGATCTCCGCCCGCCGAGCCTCGATGTCCTTGGCCGACGCCGACTGCATCCCACGGATCAGCAGGTTCCGAATTGCCTTGCGGGGGGCGTTGTCGCCGACGCCCGCGATCTGTCCCTCGTATGCCATCAGCCCGACCAGCTTCACCCGCTCGCGGCGCTCGATCTCGCGCGCGAGCGCCACCGCCTGCGCGGCGGTGCGCACCGGGGAGCGCTTCTGGCCGACCTTGAGCAGCCCGCCGAGCGGCCACCAGGAGCAGTCGATGTCGATCGCCACCCGGATCGGGGCGACGAATGAGGTCGCGCAGGCCTCGATCAGGTCGAGGTGCTCGGGGCAGTCCGCCATCAGCACCGGGGCCTCGTCGGGGTGCTCGGCGGTGAGCCGCGCGAGGCGGATGAGGCCGGCACGGTCGGTGGTCGGGTAGGCGATCACCAGGTCCCGGATCCCCCGCTCCCACAACCACAGCGTCTCGGGCAGGGTGAAGGAGAGAACGCCCTGGAAGCCGCGGTCGAGGGCGAGCAGTCGCTCGAGGATCGGCCGGCTGCGGATCGACTTGCTCGCGATCCGGATCGGCTTCCCCCGCGAGCGCCGCAGCATCTCCGCGGCATTCGCCCAGACAGCGTCCAGGTCGACGAAGGCGAACGGCGCCTGGACGTCGGCGAAGACCGACTCGTAACGCTCGGTCGCCTCGGTGGCCGTCGGCAAGGGCAGCGGCGTCGGCGTCTCGAAGGCCGCCAGCGGCCTTGTCACCTCCTCGCTCGGCGCTCCGTTCTGCGCTGCGGGCGACTCCTGGGTCGTCTCCGGGGCGGGCGGTGTGGGATTCTCGTCAGCTTCCGGCATCACTCGGTCCAGCCTACAATCGGGTGCCCGGTGGCAAGCGTCGGCCTGCCACCGCTTCGGAGAGGTGGCCGAGCGGCTGAAGGCACTCGCCTGCTAAGCGAGTAGGGGGCTAATTGCTCTCTCGAGGGTTCGAATCCCTCCCTCTCCGCTTTTCACCCTTTTTTCGCGATGTGCCGGCGACGGTCAGGTGGTGGGGTATGTGGCGATGGCCAAGCTCGGGCAGCTGATCAGGCGCCATCCGGCGCTGGCCGCCGTGTCGTGCCTTGCGGTCGGGCTGGTGGTGCTGCTCGCGGCCGGAGGCGGCTCGGGCGAAGGAGACGACCGGAATTCCGACTCGCTCACGGGCTCGCTTCAGGTGGCGCTCTCCTATGTAGCCAGGCCGGCGCAGCCCGAGGTGGCGCCGGCACCGCCGCCCGACGAGCGTGGCCGCACGGCTCGTCGAGATCCGAATTTGAACGAGGTGGCCACCGTGCTCCCGGGTCGCGAGGTCGTGCTGCGGCGCTCCCCGAACGGTGAGCGGGTGGCGCTGCTTGGATCCCGCACCGAGTTCGGCTCCGATCGCAACCTCTGGATCGCCCGCCGGCACGGCGACTGGCTCGGCGTGCCGACCGAGGTGCTCCCCGACAGCCGGCTCGGCTGGATCAGGGCGGATGCGTCGAGGCTGCGGGTGAGCGTCACCCCCTACCGGATCGACGCCGACATCTCCGAGCGAGAGCTGCGGCTGCTGCGCGGAAAGCGCGTGGTCGAGCGCTTTCCGGTCACGGTCGGCGGCCCGGGGTCACCGACCCCGCCGGGCCGCTACTCGGTCACCGACGGGCTCACGACGAGCGGGGCCCTCACCTATTACTACGGCTGCTGCGTGCTCGCGCTCAACGGCCACCAGCCGAACCTCCCCGCGGGTTGGATCGGGGGGGATCGCATCGCCATCCACGGGACCGCGGGCGGCATCGGCGGAGCCGCCTCGGCCGGCTGCCTGCGTGCCAGCGACGCGGACATGGTGGCGCTCTTCCGGCGGGTGCCGCTGGGGACGCCGGTCCTGATCAGGCGCTGACCCGCCGCCGGCGCCGCAGCGGTCTCGCCAGGCGGCGCGGCTTGCCGTTCGGATTCGGCTTGGCCTTCGGCTTCGGCTTGGCACTGGCCTTCGGCTTGGCTTTGGGCCTCGGCTTCGGTCTTGCCGCCGGCGCGCGCGGCACGGGCTGCTCCCGTATCGCGGCGCGCAGCGCGGCCGCGAAGTCGTCCAGGTCGGCGACGATGTCGCGGTCGCCGGCGAGCCCGAAGAAGACCCGCCCGTCGTAGCTGATCAGCCCCAGCGAGATCGCGTGGTTCTGCGGCGAGAGCGGCACGTACGGATAGATCTCCCGGATGCGGCGGCCCAGCAGGTACAGGGGCTGCTGCGGGCCGGGGACGTTTGAGACGACGAGA
>JBOGZE010000264.1:0-2628 GCA_050697055.1 Solirubrobacterales bacterium | reverse complement strand
CCACCGGGTCGGCCCCCGCGAGCAGCATTCCGACCATCGTGCCGGGAAAGAAGATCAGCCCGGTCGTCTTCGTCGAGTCGATCAGGGTGATCATCCCCGAGCGGAGGCTGCGCCGGACCAGCGGCGCCACCGCCTGCGATGAGGTCGCACCGAGCGCCAGGGTCGCCTCGATCTGGCGGGCCTGGTCGTTGACGTCCTCGCCGAGGCGGTTGAGCGCCACCGCCGCCGCGGTCATCGAGTTACCGACCACCATGCCGCCGACCGGGACCAGGAACTGCGGCTTCGGCTCGATGATCCCGAGGGCGACCACCAAGCCCAGGGTGCCAGCGGCGGCGACCGACAGCGCCCCCAGCAGCGGCCAGAAGACATCGGGGACCTGCTGGGCGCGGTGACGCGCCGTGAAGGCGCCGAAGATCACCATCACCGCAATCAGCGCCACCACCAGGCCGATGTCGTCCTCCTCGAAGATGATGTCGATGACGAAGCCGATCGCGGTCAGCTGGACGAAGGAGCGGGCGACGGCGACGCCGACGTCCTCCTCGAGGTCGGCGTGCTGCCAGCGGGAGGCGACCACCGCGATCGCGACCAGGACCAGGGAGGCGGCGACCTCGCCGAGGCTGACGTCGATCGTAGAGCTCACGCCGTCAGCACCTCAGCGACCGGGCCCTCCCCGGTCACCCGGCCGGCGTCGAGCCGGACCACGTAGTCGGCCAGTCGCCGCGCCTGGTCCATATCGTGGGTGACCAGGACGCTCGCGATCGCGGTGCGGGCGTGCAGCCGTAACAGGGTCGACTCGACCGCCTCCCTGGCGGCCTCATCGAGGGCCGAGGTGGGCTCGTCGAGCAGCAGCACCCGCGGCTGCAGCGCCAGGGCGCGGGCCAGCATCACCCGCTGCTGCTCGCCGACCGAGAGCCTGGCGGAGTCGCGGTGCTCGAAATCGGGGTCGAGCCCCGCCAGCTCGAGGCAGGCGCGGGCGTCGAAGCTGTGGCCGGCGAGGCGCGGGCCGTAAGCGACGTTGTCGTGGACGCTGCCGTCGATCAGCGCCGGCAGCTGCGGGACGAGGGCGACCTCGCGCCGGAGGGCGAGCGGCTCCTGCTCGCGGACGTCGACCCCCTCGTAGAGAACCCGGCCCGAGTCGGGGTCGGCGAGCCGGTTGAGCAGCCTCAGCAGGGTCGACTTGCCGCTGCCCGAGGGACCGGCGATGCAGCTCGATCCGATCGGGAGCCGGATCGTGATCCTTTCCAGAACGAGGTCGCCCCCGCGGGAGTAGCTGACCTCTTCCAGGTCGAAGAGCACCGGCCGATTATGCGCTTTGCCGAGCCGGGGCCCGCATAATCGGCTCCGTGGCCAAGGTGCAGCCAGCGGCGGGCCTGGAAGCCGCCCCCAAGGAGAGGATCCCTGACCGGCTCGAGCCGATGCTCGCCCGGATGGCCCCCCTGCCGCGCCCTCCGGATGACGACTGGGCATTCGAGCTCAAATGGGACGGTGTCCGGGTGCTGGGATTCGCCGACCGCGGGGACTGGCGAATGCAGAACCGCCGGCTCGAGGACATCACCCTTCGGTATCCCGGGCTGGCCGCGATTGCCGAGCAGCTCTCCGATCATGCCGCCGTGCTCGACGGCGAGGTGGTCGCCCTCGACGCGGAGGGAAGGCCGAGCTTTCAGCTGATCCAGCGGCGCATGGGCCTGACCTCGGCGGCCGCGGTCAAGGCCCGGATGAGCGAGACCCCGGTCGACTACATGATCTTCGACCTCCTCCACCTCGACGGTCGCTCCACGCGGGAGCTGCCCTATGGCGAGCGCCGCGAGCTGCTCGGCTCGCTCGGGCTCGAGGGGCCCCGCTGGCACACGCCACACCACCACGTCGGCGGCGGAGCCGACCTGTTCGAGGCGGCGCGGCGCCAGGGGCTCGAGGGTGTGGTCGCGAAGCGCCTCGACAGCCCCTACCGGCCGGGCAAGCGGACGGGAGAGTGGATCAAGGCCCGGGTCTGGCGCCGCCAGGAGTTCGTGATCGGCGGCTACATCCCCGGGGAGGGGCGGCGCTCGAAGCGGGTCGGCTCGTTGCTGGTCGGCTACTACGACAAGCGCCGCTCCGAGCTGGGCAGGGGCGAGGAGCAGCAGCTGACTTTCGCGGGCGGGGTCGGCTCCGGTCTGAAGGAGGACGACCTGGATCTGCTCACCCGCGAGCTCGGCAAGCGGGAGCGCCCCGACAGCCCCTTCGACCGCGGGGCGCCGAAGGGCCCGAAGGCGCGCTTCGCCGTCTTCTGCGCCCCGGAGCTGGTCTGCGAGGTCGCCTGGACCGAGTGGACCAACGAAGGCACCCTGCGCCAGCCCGCCTTCAAGGGAATGCGGGACGACAAGGACCCGCGCGAGGTGGTGCGCGAGCAGTAGCCAGGCGGAAAAACAGCCTGCAAGCATGCACCCGGCAACCGGCGGGTAGGCGTCGAAATGTACCCTGATTGAAACGGGTGGCTCCTCACGGAGCCCCCTCGCATTAAGCGATCGGCGAAGGGATCTGAGGACATGGCAAGAGCGATTTGGAGCGGTTCGATCAGCTTTGGACTGCTGAACGTGCCGGTGAAGCTGTACAGCGCAGTCTCCAAGCAGACGATCAGCTTTCGCGAGCTGC
>JBOGZE010000263.1:0-2504 GCA_050697055.1 Solirubrobacterales bacterium | reverse complement strand
ACGGTTACGCCTGGAAGATGATCTTTCGCGACAGCGGCGGCGACGCCAAGATCCAGGCGGCTCGCCGCCGGGTCCAGGATCGCGCCCGCGAGGTGCTGGCGGGGTTCATCCGGACGCAGAAGGGGCTCTCGGTGCCGAAGGAGGAGGTCGAGCCGCTGGCCGAGTTCATGAGCACCGGCGGAGCCGGATTGGCGCTTTGGTCGCTCGACCACCCCGAGGTCCCGCGCGAGACGCTGATCGCGACCGCCAAGCGGATTCTCACTGGCCTCACCAGGACTGGCGAGAAGGCCTGAGTCTGGCGGCGGCCGGCTTGGCGGTTCCGCGGAACCGCCCGTGCCGCTCAGGCGGTTGCGGTGCCTCCGTCCAGTCGATCCAGGACCCGCATGACCGCCTCGGTCAGGGCATCCAGGCGCCCAATCATGTGCTCGAACAGGGCATCGGATCGCTGTCCCGCGACCTCCACGCGTCGCACCATGTCGGCAATGAACGCGTTGCTGGTCTCCTCGCGCTCGGCGAATCGCTGCAGCTGCGCAATCCTCTGCTCCTCCCTTTCGTCGAACCGGTCGAACCTCTCCTCGAACCGGTCGAACCGTTCCTCGAACCGGTCGAACACCGCCGTCATGCGCTCGAACGCCTGACTGTTCCTCTCGAGCGCGTCGCGGCAGGAGGCGATGAGCTCATCCCCCTGGTCGAGTCGCCGATCGATCCTTTCGAGGATCTCGCGATCAGGCATGACAACCGAATTCTCGCACCAGCCGACAGACGCGCCAATCCGGCTTCGTCATGCGAATCGCAACGGTCGGAAACGAAACCGCGCAGCGATCGCCGCTACTCCGGGGTGACGTAGGCGCTCGAGAGACCGCCGTCGACGAGGAAGGTCGAGGCGGTGACGTAGGAGCTCTCGTCGCTGGCGAGGAAGAGGGCGGCTTGGGCGATCTCCCGGGCCTCGGCGAAGCGGCCCATCGGCAGGTGGACCAGCCGGCGCGCCGCCTTCTCGGGGTCCTTTGCGAACAGCTCCTGGAGTAGCGGCGTGTTCACCGGGCCGGGGCAGAGGGCGTTGACGCGGAGGCCCCGGCGGGCGAACTCGACCCCGAGCTCGCGCGAGAGCGCCAGCACCCCACCCTTGGAGGCGGTGTAGGAGATCTGGGAGGTGGCGGCGCCCATCACAGCGACGAAGGAGGCGGTGTTGATCACTGAGCCGCCCCCGGACTCGAGCAGGTGCGGGATCCCGTGCTTGCAGCAGAGGAAGACAGACTTCAGGTTCACGTCCTGGACTCGCTGCCAGGCCTCCAGCGAGGTGTCGATCGCCGAGACGTCGTCGTCGGGGCTGATCCCGGCGTTGTTGAAGAGGACGTCGATCCGGCCCATCTCCTTCTCAGCCTGGGCGTACATCTCCCGGACCTCGTCCTCCTCGGCGACGTTCGCCCGCAGGGCGAGCTCGCCCTCAGCGCCCTCGGCGACGTCCACCCCGACCACCCGAGCGCCCTCGGAGGCGAACAGGCGCGCGGTCTCGGCGCCGATCCCGCCAGCGGCCCCGGTGATCACGCAGACCTTGCCCTCCAGCCGCCCCGGCATCACCTCTCCTCGGTGGCGTAGTAGACGTTCTTGACCTCGCTGTAGTGCTCGAGCGCGTCGGGCCCGAGCTCGCGGCCGATTCCCGACTGCTTGACGCCCCCGAACGGGGTCGAGACCCGCACCGAGGTGTTCGAGTTGATCGAGATCACGCCGGTTTCGATCGCACGCGCCGTGCGCAGCGCCTTCGCCCCGTCGCGCGACCAGATCGAGCCCGAGAGACCGTAGATCGTGTCGTTGGCGATCCGCACCGCCTCCTCCTCGCCCTCGAAGGGGATCACGCAGGCGACCGGGCCGAAGATCTCCTCCCGGGCGGCCCGGTCGTTGTTCGACACCGGCGCCAGCACGGTCGGGGGGAACCAGTACCCGGGTCCCTCGGGCGCCGAGCCGCGGATCGCTACCGGAATGTCGCCGTCGAGGTAGGAGGCGACCTTCTCCCGCTGATCGGCGGAGATCAGCGGGCCCATCTCGGTCTCCTCGTCGAGCGGGTTGCCCACCTTCAGGGACTTCACCGCGGATTCCAGCGCCGACATGAACTCGTCGAGGGCTCCACGCTCGACCAGGATCCGAGAGCGTGCGCAGCAGTCCTGGCCCGCATTGCCGAAGACCGCGATCGGCGCCGACGAAGCGGCGGCCTCGAGGTCCGCGTCGGCGAAGACGACGTTGGCCGACTTCCCCCCGAGCTCCAGGGTGACTCGCTTGATACCCGCCGCCGCACCCTCGGCGATCCCCCGCCCGACCTCGGTGGAGCCGGTGAAGGCGATCTTGGTGACGTCGCGGTGCTCGACCAGCCGCCGGCCGCAGACCGATCCCGGCCCCGCGACGACGTTGACAACGCCCTCCGGAATGCCGGCCTCGAGGGCGATCTTCTCCAGCTCGAGCGCCGTCAGCGGGGTGAGCGCCGCCGGCTTCAGCACCACCGTGTTGCCGGC
>JBOGZE010000262.1:0-9109 GCA_050697055.1 Solirubrobacterales bacterium | reverse complement strand
TGGCTACAGTGAGCTGATGCAGCTGCTCACCCGGCTGACTCCCCTGATCGCGCTGGCGCTCGCCCTGGCTCTACCGGCGGCCGCCTCTGCCGCCGAGCAGACCTTCACGCAGACAGTGGGGCCAATCACCGTCGGTGGCTACGAGGTGAGGCAGGACAACATGCTGTACGTCCCGCACCCCAACGTCGACGGCTCGATCACCCGGATGGAGGTCGACCTCGTCGACGCCAACGGCACCCCGATCCCGATCCAGCGGCTGATGCTCCACCACATCGTCTTCATCAACGGCGAGCATCCCGACGCGACCTGCGGAGACTTCACCTACTGGGACAACATCTCGAACTTTCCGTCGCGCGAGCGCTTCTACGCGGCGGGAGAGGAGCGGGCGAAGCTGGCGCTGCCTTCCGGCTACGGATACGGGATGCAGAGCGGCGATCGCTGGGGCTTGATCTACATGTTGATGAACCACAGAGCGACCGCCGACAAGGCGTACATCCAGTACAAGATCACCGTCGACACCGATCCGGGCCTCGTCCAGGTGAAGCCGTACTGGCTGGACGTCAACAACTGCAGGGCCGACCCCCAGTACACGGTTCCGGGAACGGGCGGTCCGGGGTCGACCCACACCCGGAGCGCCGACGTGGTGATCCCGGAAGGCGGACGGATCGTTGCGGGCGGCGGGCACGTCCACGGCGGCGCCCGCCGGCTCACCCTCACCGAGCCCGACTGCGGCGATCGCCAGGTCGCGGACTCGCTTCCCACCTGGGGGCTGCCCGAGCACCCCTTCTACAACGTGCGCCCGGTGCTGCATGAACCGGGCCCGGTAAACATGAGCGCCTTCACGACCCCGACCGGGATCCCGGTCGCTGCGGGTGAGCGCCTGCGGCTCAATTCCCTCTACGACAACTCCGCGCCCCACATGCGGGTGATGGGGATCATGGTGGTCTACATCGCGCCCGATCCCGCAGTGACCGCGGCCTGCGGGCCGTTGCCGGGTGACGGCACCACCCTCGGGGCCGCCCAGCCGGGCCGACCCGGGCCGATTCCCTTCGCCGTGCCCCTCACCGGCCTCGACCGCAACGGCCAGGCGGTCACCATCAAGGCGCCGCCCGGGAAGCTGAAGGGGGCGCGCCCGAGGACCCTGATCGGGGTGAACGATCGCTTCTTTTCCCGCCGGAACCTGAAGATCCGCAAGGGCAAGTGGCTGCGCTGGCAGTTCATCGGCGGCGAGCTCCACAACCTCACCCTCGCCAACGGTCCCGTCGGTATCGCCTCGGAGAACCTCAACGCGGGGCGCTACTTCGGCCACCGCTTCACCCGCGCAGGCACCTATCGCTTCTTCTGCTCCCTGCACCCCGTGCAGATGAGCGAGCGCGTCGTTGTGAAGAAGAAGAAGAAGAAGTGGAACAAGGGCCAGAAGCCGAAGCAGCGGCACTAGCGAGTTAAGATGAGGGCCGCTCCTCACTCACCTGCAGGGGGACGCGAACTTCGAGTGGGCACCTGGGGTGAGCGATCGAAGGGCGCCGTATGCAACAGGGTCCCGCCGACACTCCCATCTTTGAGATCGCCTCGGAGCGCGACTCCGACGGCGTCTTCATCGTCCACGTGCGCGGCGAGCTGGACATCTCGCATGAGGAGGAGCTGCGCGCGGAGCTCAATCGCGGCGTCGCCGAGAACCACGGCGGGATCGTGGTCGACCTGACCGACTGCGAGTTCATCGATTCGAGCGGCGTCCGGGCGCTGCTGCTCGGTCGCGAGGCCGAGCGCGCGGACGCCGACGGAGACGGTGGGCTGGTGATCGCCTCGGGCAGCACCCAGATCGTCCGCATCCTCTCGGTGATGGGGGTGGACGAGGCGATCCCCCTCCGTCCCACCGTCGAAAAGGCGATCGCCGAGCTTCAGGCCTAGGCCCTGCACGACGTCGCCGAGTTCCTGGGGGCCCACCACCCGTTCAGCGGGCTCGACCAGGAGGCGCTCGAGCGCCTCGCCGAGCGCGTCGAGGTTGAGTTCTTCGCCGCGGGCACGACCATCGTCCCGCAGGGCGAGCGGCAGGGCTCTGTGCGGGTGGTGCGCCGGGGTGAAGTTGAGTTGCTCGACCAAGGCCGGGTGCTCGATCTGCTCACCGAGGGCGAGCTGTTCGGGCATCCGTCGATGCTCTCGGGCCTGCCCACCGGATTCGAGGCGCGCGCCGCCGAGGACACCCTTTGCTACGCGATCGTGGCCGAGGACGCGCTGCCTGTCCTTTCCCGACCCGAGGGCATGCGCTTCCTGGGGCGGTCCATCCTCGATCGTCCGCGGCCGATCGCGGCCGAGCTCACCGACCTGCGCGCGCGTGAACTGCCTCCCGGCGTCGCCACCAAGCGCGCTACGGAGCTGATCCGCAGACAGCCGGTGATCTGCCGCCCCGACACCACCGTGCGGGAAGCGGCCCGCCTGATGGGGGCCGAGGCCGCGAGCTCGGTGCTGGTGCAGGGCGACGACGGCGAGCTCGGGATCGTCACCGACAGCGACTTCCGGTTGCGCGTGGTGGCAGGCGGGTTGACGGCGGACTCGCCGGTGGCCGAGGCGATGAGCTCACCGGTGATCACGGTCGAGCCCGATCAGAGCGGAGCCGAGGTGATGCTGGCGATGCTCGACAACGACATCCGCCACGTTCCGGTCGTGTCCGCCCGAGCCGAGATTCTCGGCGTGATCGCCGGCATCGACCTGGTCGCCGCCGAGACGCAGACGCCTTTCATGCTGCGCCGGGCGATCACCGAGGCGGAGAGCGCCGGCGATCTTCGCCGGGCTGCCGGCCAGCTCAATCCGACGGTGGTCGCCCTGCACGGCGCCGAGTTGGGCCAGGCTCAGATCAGCGCGATCATCTCGGTGGTCGCCGATGCGCTGGTGAGGCGGATGATCGAGATCTCGGTGGAGTCGGCAGGGCCGCCCCCGGTCGAGTTCGCCTGGCTCTCGCTGGGCAGCCACGGCCGGCGCGAGGCGGTTCCCTCCTCGGACATCGACTCGGGAATGGCCTGGGCCGACCAGCCAGAGCCGGCTTCCGCACCCCGGCGGTCAATTGCTTCCGAGGCTGTCACGGGCTACATGCATGCGATCGCGGAGGAGGTCGCCGGCTTGCAGCGGTCGATCGGCTGGCGGCTGGACCCGCACGGGGTGACGGCATCCGGCGCCTTTTCGGCCAGCTCGATCGGCGAGTGGCGGCGGGCGATTCGCGCCTGGTTGTCCCGTCCCAGCGACGAACGTGTCCTGATCGCAACCTCGATCCTGCTCGACGGGCGCACCGTCTACGGGCCCGAGCAGAGTCTCGACGTTAAGGCGTTGCTGTTCGAGACGGGTGATCGCGCCACCCTCTTGCGCTGGATGCTGCGTCTGGCGCTGGCCTCGAAGCCCCCGACCGGGTTCCTGCGCGACATCGTCGTCGAAGGCTCGGGCGAGCATCGCGGCACCTTCGACATCAAGCGCGGCGGCCTGCTGCCGATCGTAGACCTGGCCCGCTACGGCGCGCTACGGGCGGGCATCAGGGTGACGCCCACCGTGGAGCGCCTGCAGGCGGCGGCGGACGAAGGGGTGCTCGATCGGACCGAGGCGGGGATTCTCGAGGAGGCCTATGACCTATTTGCCTCGATGCGGCTCGAGCATCAGGTGCGCCAGCTCGAGGCCGGGGCAGAGCCCGACAACCACATCGATCCGAAGCAGCTCAACCCCCTCACCCGCCGTTATCTGCGCGACGCCTTCCGCGAGGTCGCCGCGGTCCAGCGGTCGCTGGTCGCCGAGCTCGACCGAGACAGGGGACGCAGTTGAGCGGCGCCCGCACGCGCGGCGAGTCCGCTTACCTGTCGGCCTCCGTGCCCGCCCCCTCGACCCCTTGGCGCGAAGCCGCCTACAGCGTTGTCGACCTCGAGCTGACCGGTGTCGATTCTTCCGTCCACGAGATCGTCTCCTACGCGACGGTCACGGTGGCCGGCGGCAGGATTCGCCTGGATGACGCACGCTATCGCGTCGTCCGGCCAAGCCGGATGCCCGACGCCGACACGACTCGCATCCACGGGCTGCGCGAGAGCGACCTCGCGGGCGCCCCGCCACTCGAGCAGGTGCTCGACGATCTGCTCGAGGCGCTCACCGGCAGGGTCCTCGTCGCCCACGCGGCTGCGATCGAGGAGGCGTTTCTGCGTACCGTCCTCGAGACGCACGGCCTAACCCTGCGCAATCCGGTCGTCGACACCGCCGGCCTGGCGCTGGAGCTGCGCCGGCTTCGGCGCCAGCCCCCGCTCAGGCCACCTCGGGCCGAGTCCTCCGGCATCGCGGTCTCCTCGCCGGGGCTCTCCGAGGTCGCGCGCTCCCTCGGCCTACCGGTACACCGACCCCATCATGCCGACGGGGACGCGTTGACCGCGGCACAGGCATTCATCGCCTTGGCGACCCACCTCGACCGGCTTCAGCCGCAGACGGTCGGCTCGCTGCAGCGACTATCGGCTCCGAAGCGCGAGCGAGTGACGCTTCGCTCCGGGCTGGGCCGGCTTCGGCGCAGGCTCGTCTCCCGCTAAGCCGAGCGCCGGGTCGCCCAAGGTCTCTGGCGATTGGTGGACGATCCGTCCAAGCCCTGAAAATCAGGAAATCGGGCTTGACCCGGTCCGCCTTCGGCCATAGGGTTCGGCTATCCGCACAAAGGCTGGGCCGCGGGAAGCGGCAGGCCGCAACGGAGGGAGAGGGAATGGCACCCGAGGGAGTTTCTGACGTTGATCAAGTAAAGCGCGACGAGAAGCGCCTGGCCGAGTTGGGCTACCGGCAGGAGCTGGCACGAGGCTGGACCGCATTCACCAACTTCGCGATCTCGTTCACGATCATCTCGGTCCTCGCCGGGACCTTCACGACCTTCGCCTTCTCCTGGCAGAACGGCGGCCCGATCGCGGCCTCGATCGGCTGGCCGGTGCTCTGCGCCTTCGTGCTCATGGTGGCCTTCTCGATGGCCGAGCTGACCTCGAAGTACCCGACCGCCGGGGGCCCCTACTGGTGGGCGCACGACCTCGGCGGCAAGGGCTGGAGCTGGATGACCGGCTGGTTCAACATCGTCGGGCTCGTCGGGATCGTCGCCTCGGTCGCCTATGGCGCGGCCTTCTTCCTCTACAACACCCTTTCCCTCTACGGCGTGGATATCTTCGGCGTCAACTTCACCGACGACCTCCACGTCCTCTCAGAGACCTGGCTGCTGTTCTTCCTCATCCTGGTCCTCTACACGCTCGTCAACATCTTCGCCGACCGGCTGCTGGGCATGTTCAACAACATCTCGGTCTGGTGGCACGTGCTGGGAGTCGCGGTGATCATCGCGCTGCTGGTCTTCGTGCCCGACGACCACCAGAACTTCGACTTCGTCTTCACCGAGAAGATCAACAACAACGGCGCCTTCGACGGCTCCACCAGCAGCCTCGGCTTCTGGCTCCTGGTTCTGCCGGTCGGCTTCCTGCTGGCGATGTACACGCAGACCGGCTACGACGCCTCGGCGCACACCTCCGAGGAGACGCTGGGCGCGGCCAAGGGCGCCGCCCAGGGCGTCTGGCGGTCGGTGTTCTGGTCGGCGATCATCGGCTGGCTGGTGCTGCTCGCCTTCCTCTTCGCCGCCACCGACGTCACCGCGGTCAACGATGGCGCCGGTTTCTCGGGCGCGATCTTCACCTCGGCGCTCGATACGTGGGCGGCGAAGATGGTGTTCGTGATCGCCACCGTCGGGCAGCTCTTCTGCGGCGCCGCGGGGCTGACCAGCGCCTCGCGCACCTGGTACGCCTTCTCCCGCGACCGCGCGATCCCGGGCTGGTTCGTCTTCCGCCGCGTGAACCGCGACCGGGTGCCGTTCAATGCGGTGATCGCCGTTTCGGTCTTCTCGCTGTTGATCGCGATTCCAGCGATGTTCGGCAAGAACGACATCCCCTTCGCGTTCTTCGCCTTGACCGGGATCTGCACCGTCGGCCTCTACCTCGCCTACATCATCCCGGTGTACCTGAGGCTGCGGGCCGGCGACTCGTTCGAACCCGGCCCGTGGACCCTGGGCAAGCGCTACCGGATCGTCAACGTCCTGGCGATCATCTTCGTGGTCCTGGTCGTGTTTGCGCTCGACCTGCCCTACACGCCCGCGGGCCTGCCGTGGAACGACGGGTTTGACGCGAGCCTGATCAACTACACCCCATTCGCGATCGTGTTGCCGGTCCTCTTCGGCGTTTGGTACCTGATCAGGGCCAAGGACACGTACCAGGGGCCGGTGCGGACCCTCGAGGAGGACATCGTCACCAAGGATTAGGGCTGCGCGGCCGCCCCGTCCCGGTTACCCGGGACGCGGAGCTGCAGCCGCCAACGGCGTCCGGCTCGCGCCTAGCGCGGGCCGGGCGTCGCTGTCTCCGTTGGGATTCGAGCGCCGCGCCTTGCGCCAATGCCTCCGCTGCAGCCCCACAGCTAAGGTGACGCCGCAGATCCGCCGGTGACCGCCCTCGACCCACTCGAATTCCTTCCCTGGGAGACCGAGCTCCACGGGCATCGGGTGATCTACCGGATGGCGGGCAGCGGACCGCCGGTGGTCCTGATCCACGGCATGGTCAACTCGTCCGTCCACTGGGAGTCGGTGGCGCTGCGGCTCGCCGAGGATTACACGGTGATCGCGCCGGACCTGATCGGGCACGGCGACTCGGCGGCCGTGCGAGGCGACTACTCGCTGGGCGCCCACGCATCGAGCATCCGCGACCTCCTCGCGGCGCTCGGGGTCGAGCGGGCGACGATCGTCGGGCACTCCCTCGGCGGCGGGATCGCGATGCAGTTCTTCTACCAGTTCCCCCAGCGCACCGAGCGGCTGGCGCTGATCTCGAGCGGCGGTCTTGGCCGTGAGGTGAGCCCGTTGCTGCGGGGCGCCGCGATGCCGGGAGCCGCGGCAGGCCTCTGGGCCGCCGCCCATCCCCGGGTCCTCGATGCGGTCTCGAGGCTGGGCGAGCGGATGCGCGAGCGGGGCCGGGGCATCGGCGTTTACCTGCTGGCGATCGCGCGTGCCCTCGGGCCGTTGCGGCAGGCGGGCGCCCGCCGCGCCTTCCTTCAGACCTTGCGCTCGGTGATCGACTTTCGCGGCCAGCACGTCAGCGCCCGCGACCGGCTCTACCTCCTGGACGGGTTTCCCACCCTGATCGTCTGGGGCGAGCGCGACCACACGATCCCCCTCGCTCACGGCCGCCGGGCGCACGAGGCGATCCCGGGGAGCCGCTTCGAGACCCTGTCTCGCGCCGCGCACTTTCCCCACATCGAGGATCCCGAGGGGCTCTCGGATGCGCTGCTCGAGTTCCTGCGCACTACCGAGCCGGGGCGGATCGAGGACGGTCACTGGGGCGAGATCATCGAGGCGCGCCCGCCGCAACGCCAGGCACAGCCCCGGACGTAGCTAGTTCGCGTCGAGCGCCTCGGTCCCCCTAACGAACTCCCGCCAGCGCTCGTGCTCCGCGCTGCGCCAGTCGTCGCCGCGCTTGGGCTCGACCCGGCGGTCGGCGGGCAGCAGCTCGGGCAGCCGCTCGAGCGAGTCGATCACCCCGCGGCCGACGGCGCCCAGGGCGGCCGCGCCGAGCACGGTGGCGTCTGCGCCGGCAGCCTCGACCGGTGCCCCGATCGTGTCGGCCTGAAGCTGGAGCAGGAGCGGCTCGTTGGTGAGCCCGCCGTCAACCCGCAGGGTCTCGATCTCGATCGTCTCGCGGATCGCGGCGACCACGTCGGCGACCCGCCAGGCGATCCCCTCCAGCGCCGCCCGGGCGACGTTGGCGCCGCTGGTGCCGCCGTAGATCCCCGAGATCACCGCGCGGGCCCTGGGGCGCCACCACGGCGCGCCGATCCCGGCGAGCCCGGGCAGGACCCGTGCACCAGCGGAGCTCTCGGCCTCGCGGGCGAGCTTGCTGAGCTCCGGCGGGCTCTCGGCGATGCCGAGCTGGTTGCACATCCACTCGAGCATCGCCCCGGCCGCGAAGACGCCACCGTCGAGCGCGTACTCGACCTTGCCGTCGATGCTCCAGGCGACTGTGGGCAGCAGCCCGCCGGCCGGCTTCGGCACCTCGTCGCCGACGTGGGCGAGTACGAAGACCCCGGTGCCGTAGGTCGCCTTGACCCTTCCCGGCTCGACGCAGGCGGCGCCGGCGAGAGCGGCCTGCTGGTCGGGCGCTTGCCCGCGCAGCGGCAACTCGACCGGCCAGCTCTCGTGCTTCAGGGTGCCGAGATCGCCGGCGGTGTCTCGGATCTCAGGAAGGACGTCGACGGGGACGCCGAAGATCTCACAGAGCCTGGAATCGAAGCCTGGCTTGTCGATCCTCTGCAGCTGGGTGCGCGACCCTGTCGAGACATCGGTGGCAAAGCCGGCGCCCAGCCGGTCGCAGAGGAACGAGTCCACCGTGCCCATTCGCAGGTTGCCCGCGTCCAGAGCCTTCTTGACGCCGTCGTCGTTCCGCAGCAGCCAGGCCATCTTGGCCGCGGAGAAGTAGGGGTCGAAGGGCAGCCCGCTGAGCTTCTGAACCTCCTGTTCCTTGTCGGTGAGGGTGTCGAGGATCTCCTGCGAGCGCTTGTCCTGCCACACCACGATGGGCGAGAGGGGTTTGCCGCTGTCTGCCTCCCAGGCCAGGATCGACTCGCCCTGGTGGTCGAGCCCGCAGGCGACGACCTCGCCGGGCGGGTCCTTCAGCAGCTCGGCGATCGCCGAGGTGACGGCCTCGAGCACCTCCTCGCCGTCCTGCTCGACCCAGCCCTCCTTCGGATGCCGGTTGACCTTGTCGCGGCGCGCCTCGGCGACAGGCTGCAGGCGCTCGTCGAACAGCGCCGCCTTGACGCCCGTGGTCCCCTCGTCGACCCCGAGGAGCAGGGAAGCCGCCACCGGCGGCCTATCCCCGCTCGAACATCCGCCGCCGCTCGTAGTCGGTGACGACCTGGTTGTACTCGTTCTGCTCGTAGCGGGCGTAGTTGAGGTAGTGCTTGTGCACCGCCTCGCCGAAGACCTGCTTGGCGAACTCGCTCCCCTCCCATAGCTCGAGCGCCTCGGACATCGTCGAGGGGAAGGGCTCCGCCTCGCCGGCCGCGTACGCGTTGCCCTTCAGCTCCGGACCGGGGT